>JBKPNB010000209.1:0-4406 GCA_046732395.1 Actinomycetota bacterium
TCGGTGATCTCGAGCTCGCCGCGGCTCGAGGGCTCGATCACCCGCGCCGACTCCAGGATCGCCGGGCCGAACATGTAGACGCCGACGAGCGCCAGGTTCGTCGGCGGCTCGGCCGGCTTTTCGACCAGGCTCCTGACCGCGTCGCCGTCGAGCTCGGCGACGCCGTAGTTCCACGGATCGGGGACGCTGGTGAGCAGGATCAGGGCGTCGGGCTCGGAGGCCCGGAACGCGCCGACGAGCCCGGCGATGCCGTCGCGCAGCAGGTTGTCGCCGAGGTACATGACGAACGGGTCGGTACCGAGGAATGGCTCGGCGGTCAGCATCGCGTGCGCGAGCCCGAGCGGCTCGGCCTGCGGGATGTAGGTGATCGCGGTCCCGAACCGGGACCCGTCGCCGACGGCGGCCTTGATCTCCTCACCGGTGTCGGGGGCGATGATGATCCCGATCTCGCCGATCCCGGCCTCGACCAGGGCCTCGATCCCGTAGAAGAGCACGGGCTTGTTGGCGACCGGAACGAGCTGCTTCGCCGACGTGTGGGTGATCGGGCGCAGCCGGGTTCCGGCGCCGCCAGAGAGGATTAGTCCCTTCAGCCTCTCCATGCTCGGCCGCAAGGCTACCCATGGCCAGCGCGCGGCAGCCGCGCGAGCCCGGCCCTCAGTACCCGCCTCCGAGCTTGCGGTGGTCCCAGCTCGCGACGCGGACCGCCCGGAACCGCACCGCGGCCCGCTTGCGAGCCTGGGCCTCCAAAGCCGCGGCCGCGTCTGGATCGACCGACTCGATGCCCGCCGCGTAGCGAGCGGTGATCTCCTTGGCCAGCGCGAGCACGGTCTCGAGGTCGCGATGGATCTCCGCCTCGGCCTCGATCTGGACCCCGCGCAGCTCGAGGTAGGTGTGGCCGGTCTCGATCATGAGCGTCGCGCGCGGGTCGCGCTCGAGGTTGCGCACCTTCTGCGACTTCGCGTACGTGTAGATCCAGATCTCGCCATCGCGCGGCACGTACCAGAGCGGCATCACGTGCGGCCAGCCGCGAGGGCCGAAGCTGGCGACCGCGACGATCCGCCCAGAGTCGATCAGCTCGCGGCGCTCGGCCTCGCTCAGCTCGATCTCAGCCCGGCGCCTCGGCACGCCCGGAGGCTAGCCTCCGAAGCCATGATGGTGCTGATCACTGGCGGGGCGGGTTTCGTCGGCGCGAACCTCGGGATCGCGCTCGCCGGGCGCCATCCGGACTGGAGGATCGTCGCCCTCGACAACCTCCACCGGCGGGGCTCGGAGCTCAACCTCCCGAGGCTCGAGGAAGCGGGGATCGAGTTCATCCGGGTCGACGTCCGCGACACCGACGCGCTCGCGGCGCTCGACCCGCCCGACGCGCTCGTCGAGTGCTCGGCCGAGCCCTCCGCGCTCGCCGGCTTCGACGGCGACACCTCCTACGTCTTCCACACCAACCTCACCGGCGCCTACAACTGCTTGGAGCTCGCCCGCCGCGCCGGCGCCGTCTTCCTCTTCCTCTCGACCAGCCGCGTCTATCCGTTCGCCGCGCTCAACAAGCTGTCGCATGAGGAGACCCCGACGCGCTTCGAGATCGCCGACCGGCAGACGGTCCCCGGCGCGTCCCCGGCCGGGGTCGCCGAGGAGTTCCCGCTCGAGGGAGCACGGACGATCTACGGCTCTACCAAGCTCGCCGCCGAGCTGCTCGTCGCGGAATACGCGGCCGCGTTCGGGCTGCGGGCGGTGATCGACCGCTGCGGAGTGATCGCCGGCCCCTGGCAGATGGGGCGGGTCGACCAGGGGGTGTTCACCTACTGGATGCTGGCCCACTACTTCGAGCGCCCGCTCAGCTACATCGGCTTCGGGGGCACCGGCAAGCAGGTTCGCGACCTCCTCCACGTCGACGACCTCGCCGAGCTGATCGACGAGCAGCTCGCCGACATCGACGCCTGGGCGGGCGCGACCGTCAACGTCGGCGGCGGCCGGGATTGCAGCCTCTCGCTGCTGGAGACGACCGCGATCTGCCGGGAGCTGACCGGCAACACGGTCGAGATCTCGCCCGTGCTCGAGACGCGGCCCGGCGACGTCCGGATCTACCTCTCGGACTGCGAGCGGCTGTTCGCGCGCACCGGCTGGCGACCGCGCCTCGGGGCCCGCCGCGTGCTCGAGGACATCTACGGATTCGTCGAGGCCAACGCAGCTAGTATCGACCGCGCTCTGGCCACGGGCTCGGGGTAGTACGGAAGGAAGCAGGCAGGTGGCGGGTTCGATAGTCACGGGATCCGGAGGGCTCGTCGGCGCGGAGTCCGTCCGCCGGCTGATCGCCGCCGGCTACGACGTCGTCGGCATCGAGAACGACATGCGGGCCAGCTTCTTCGGCCCCGAGGCGTCGACCTCGCACGTCACCGACGCGCTCGTCGAGGAGTACCCGGAGTTCCGCTCGCTCGACGCGGACGTCCGCGACGCCGAGGCGGTCGGCCGCGCCTTCCAGTCGGTCGGGGACCTCGAGCTCGTGATCCACGCCGCGGCCCAGCCGTCGCACGACTGGGCGGCGCGGGAGCCGCACACCGACTTCGGGATCAACGCACTCGGGACCCTGAACCTGCTCGAGGCCACCCGGCGCCACGCGCCGGACGCGACCTTCGTCCTGATGTCGACGAACAAGGTCTACGGCGACCTGCCCAACTCGCTGCCCCTGATCGACGCCGGCACCAGGCTCGACCTCCCACCGGACCATCCCTACTTCGACGGGATCGACACCTCGATGTCGATCGACCGCTCGACCCACTCGCTGTTCGGCGTCTCGAAGGCGGCCGCCGATCTCCTGACCCAGGAATACGGGCGCTACTTCGGGATGCCGACCGGCTGCTTTCGCTGTGGCTGCATCACCGGCCCGATCCACGCCGGCGCCGAGCTCCACGGGTTCCTCGCCTACCTGATGAAGGCGACCGTGACCGGCACCTCCTACACCGTCTTCGGCTACCAGGGCAAGCAGGTCCGCGACAACATCAGCGGCGCCGACCTCGCCGAGGCCTGCCTCGCCTTCCACCGCGATCCACGCCCCGGCGCCGTCTACAACATGGGGGGCGGGCGCGGGGCCAGCTGCTCGATGCTGGAGGCGATCGAGCTCTGCGAGGAGATCGCCGGCCGCGAGCTCGACTGGACGCTCTCGGACCGGGCCCGGATCGGCGACCACCGGTGGTGGATCAGCGACCTGCGGCCGTTCCGGGCCGACTACCCCGACTGGGACATCACCGCCGACGTCGCCTCGCTGCTGCGCGAGATCCACGACGTCAACGTCGAACGCTGGAGCGGGGCCCGGGCATGAGGCTGTCGGTCGTCATCCCCGCCCACAACGAAGCCGACTCGGTCGCCGCCACGCTGCGCTCGACCGGCGCCGCGCTCGAGGCCGCGGGAATCGACTACGAGCTGCTCGTCATCGATGATCACTCGGGTGACGGCACCTCGGCGGTCGTCGCCTCGGTGGCGGCCACCGACTCCCGCGTCCGCTGCCATCGCAACCACCACGACCGCGGCTTCGGGTTCGCGGTGCGGGCCGGCCTCGAGGAGTTCGAGGGCGACGCGGTGGCGGTGATGATGGCCGACGGCTCCGACGATCCCGCCGACCTCGTCACATACCACCGGCTGCTCGAGGAGGGCTACGACTGCGCGTTCGGATCGCGCTTCTTGCGCGGCTCGCAGGTGATCGACTACCCGCGGCTGAAGCTGGTCATCAACCGGCTCGCGAACTGGGTGATCCGGGCGCTCTTCCGGCATGGCTACAACGACACGACCAACGCCTTCAAGGCCTACCGCCGGGAGGTGATCGAGACCGTCAAGCCACTGCTCTCGAACCACTTCAACCTCACCGTCGAGCTGCCGCTGAAGGCGATCGTCCGCGGGCACAGCTACGGGGTGGTCCCGATCACCTGGCGAAACCGTCGCGCCGGGCGCTCGAAGCTGTCGATCCAGGAGATGGGAAGTCGCTACCTGTTCATCGTCCTCTACGTGTTCCTCGAGGACCACCTGAGCCGCGGCGACTACCTGCGCGACGAGGGTGGGGCCGGTCGCCGTCGCGGCCGCCCGGCGGCGGCCGCGCGGACCCGCTAGTACGCCTCCATTGGCCCAGGCCGACAGCCTCTCCACGCAGCGGCCCATCGCGACGTGGCATCGCGGCGGGCTCGTGTGGGTGACGGTCGGGGTGTGCGTCGCCTACCTCGGTCTCGCGGTCACCTTCAGCCTGCTGACGCCGGCCTGGGAGAACAACGACGAGGCCGAGCATGTCCAATACATCGAGTACGTCGCGAGGCACGGCTCGCCGCCCCACATCTCGCTCGCGAACGGGACCGAGTCCCACCAGGCGCCGCTCTACTACTACCTGGCCGCGGGCTGGCAGGGCGTGCTCGGGATCGGCCCGTTCA
>JBKPNB010000210.1:0-4726 GCA_046732395.1 Actinomycetota bacterium
AGCTGGTAGACGTCGCGGTCGCCGGAGACGATCATCACCGGCAGCCCGGCGCGCTGCGCCTCGCGGGCGAGGGTGGCGATGACGTCGTCCGCCTCCCAGCCCTGGACCTTGACGTTGCTGAACCCGAACGCCTCGGCGAGCGGCGCCAGGTGCGGCCACTGCTCGCGGAGGAGGTCCGGCCGCGACGGACGCCCGGCCTTGTACTCCTCGTAGACCTGCTCGCGGTTCGACATCCCCGCGTCCCAGGCGACGACGACCGCCGCGGGGTCGTGCTCGATCAGGATCTTGGCCATCATCGAGGCGAATCCGTAGATCGCGTTCGTCGGGCGCCCGTCGGCCGTGGCGATCGACTCCGGCAGAGCGAAGAAGGCGCGGTAGGCGAGGCTGTTGCCGTCGATCAGGAACAACTCGCCGGAGCGCTTCGCGCCGCCGTCGACGGCCGCTGCGGCCGGCGTTTCCTGCTTGGTGGCGGGCACCAAGCCATCTTAGGCGCGCTCGAGGAGGGCACCGCCGGCGACTTTGCGACTTGTTCTCGCATAGCGAAAATAAGTCGCATCTGCCGGTCAGGTGAGGCAGCGGCGAAGGACGGCGACGACCGATCGCGGGTCGTCGAAGACCTGTCGCCAGCTGAACCGCAGGACCTCGTAGCCCTGGAGTCGGAGGTAGGCGTCGCGGGCGCGGTCGTCCTCGAAGGCCTGGCGGCCGCGGTGGCCCTCCCAACCGTCGGTCTCGACCACAAGGCGCCGCTCGCGCCACAGGAAGTCCACGGTGAACGGTCCGATCGGGACGTTGACCTCGGGACTGGGCAGGTGATGGCGGTGGCAAATCCAGAGCATGCGCCGCTCGAGCTCGCTCCGCTCGCGCGTGCGCTCTCCCTCACTGCCCACATGCAAGCCGAGAAACGCCGCCTGCCGAGAAGCCCTGCGGACGAGCGCAGCGGACTCGGTCCGCCGCAGGTCGCTCAGTGTCCGCGCCGGCTTGGTCACGGCGATGCCGCTGCGGTGGGTTCGGTCGGTGGGGAGCAGTGAGGAGGAGCGATGGATCACGAGGCCGCGGCGTCTTGCCCGTCCGCCCGAGCCCAGCACGGTCACGTGGATCGGGCCCGAGCCGACGGGGAGCATTCGCCATAGCTCGGCCGCGCTGCGATGGCTGAGCACCGCGCCTCCACCGCAGGCGGCGACGGCCGCGAACCACCTCCCCTCATTGCTCAAGGCCGCATGACCCACGGCGTAGATTCCGCGGTAGACGGAGTGCAGTCGCCCGGCGGCCGCGCGGCGGTGAATCGCCGCGGGCGTGAGCCCAGCGGCAAGGAGCTGCGAGTAGGCAACGATGCCGTGCTGCCCGCCCGCGATCGTAGCGACCAGTCGATCGGCGGATGCGAGTTGTTCTCGCATATCGAGAACAAGTCGCATTCGCCCGGGCGTGCCCCCCTAACATCACGCGCCCATGCCGGCCGTGCCGTCCGTCTCCGCGCAGTACTCCGTCGTCGTTCGGGTCGAGCTCGACGCGCGGCAGGAGCCGCTCGGGAAGCTGACGGCGAAGATCGCCGAGAGCGACGGGGCCCTCCAGGGCGTCGACCTCGTCCCCGGCGCCGGCGGCGAGGGAAAGCGTGTGCGCGAGTTCACGATCGACGCCCGCGACCAGCGCCACTGGGAGAGGATCCTGCGGGCGATCGGCTCGACTCGCGGCGCCCGCGTCCTCAGCTACGTCGATCGGACGATGGCGATGCACCGCGGCGGCAAGATCGAGCAGCACAACAAGTACCCGCTGAAGACGCGCGACGACCTCTCGATGGCCTACACGCCGGGAGTCGCTCGGGTCTGCCAGGAGATCGCCTCGGACCGCGCGAAGGCGTTCGAGTTCACGATCAAGAAGAACACCGTCGCCGTCGTCTCCGACGGCAGCGCCGTCCTCGGCCTCGGCGACATCGGGCCCGACGCGGCGATGCCGGTGATGGAGGGCAAGGCGATGCTGTTCAAGGAGTTCGCCGGCGTCGACGCCTTCCCGATCTGCCTCGACAGCAACGAGCCCGACGAGATCGTGCGGTCGGTGAAGCTGCTCGCCCCGACCTTCGGCGGGATCAATCTCGAGGACATCTCCGCCCCCCGCTGCTTCGAGATCGAGGACCGCCTCAAGGACGATCTCGACATCCCCGTCTTCCATGACGATCAGCACGGAACCGCGGTGGTGACGATGGCGGCGCTCTTCAACGCCCTGAGGATCGTCGGCAAGGAGCTCGAGGACCTGCGGGTGCTGGTCGTCGGCCTCGGCGCCGCCGGCGTCGCGGTGACGAAGATGATGCTCGCCACCGGCGTCCGCCACGTGATCGGCTGCGACCGCCAGGGAGCCCTCTCGACCGAGCGCGAGGACTACCGGTCTGACGAGATGAACCCGACGAAGCGCTGGTACGCCGAGAACTCGAACCCCGACAAGCTGGGCGGCGAGCCTGCCGACGTGATCGAGGGCTGCGACCTCTTCATCGGCCTCTCCGGCCCGGGGATCATCCCGCCGGAGGCGCTGGGGAAGATGGCGAAGGACCCGATCGCGTTCGCGATGGCGAACCCCAACCCGGAGGTGATGCCCGAGGAGGCCGAGCCCTACGTGCGGATCATGGCCACCGGGCGCTCCGACTACCCGAACCAGATCAACAACGTGCTCTGCTTCCCGGGCATCTTCCGTGGCGCCCTCGACGCCGGCGCGCCGGCGATCACCGAGGAGATGAAGCTCGCCGCCGCCCGCGGGATCGCCGACGTCGTCGCCGATGACGACCTCAGCGAGGACTACGTGATCCCGAGCGTCTTCAATCGGGACGTCGCCCCGGCGGTCGCCGAAGCCGTCGTCCAGGAGGCGAAGAGCGCCGGCCTCGCGCGCTTCTCCGAGGAGACCGGAAGCTTCAAGGCGATCGATTAGCCCGCCGCCTCGGCGGGCAGGGAGGGGCCGAGATGCGAGTGGTGGTGACAGGGGCGAGCGGGATGATCGGCGCGGCGGTCTGCGACGCGCTGCTCGCCCGCGGCGACGAGGTCGTCGGCCTCAGCCGTGACCCGGCGCGCGCCAGCCGGTCGAACCCCACCGTCCGCTGGCATCGGTGGGCGGCGACCGCCGAGCGCCCGCCCGCCGAGGCGCTCGAGGGCGCAGACGCGGTCGTGAACCTGATCGGCGAGCCGATCAACCAGCGACTCACCGAGGCCGCCAAGGAGCGCATCCTCGCCACCCGCGAGCGTGCGACCAAGAACCTCGTCGACGCGATCGCCGCCGCGCCCGACCCACCGCGAGTCCTCGTCAGCCAATCAGCCGTCGGCCGCTACGGCGACCGTGGCGAGGAGATCGTCGACGAATCGACCCCTGCCGGCGACGACTTCCTGGCCCGTGTCTGTGTGCGCTGGGAGGCTGCCGCTGCGCCGGTGGCCGACGCCGGCGTCCGCCTCGCGATCACCCGCACCGGCCACGTCCTCGACCCCTCGGGAGGCCTCCTCAAGCAGCTCCTGCTTCCGTTCAAGCTCGGCGTCGGCGGGCCGCTCGCCGGCGGTCGCTGGTACATGCCCTGGATCCACCGCGACGACGTTGTCGGCCTCATCCTCTGGGCGCTCGACCGCCGCGAGGTCGACGGCGTGTTCAACTCCTGCGCCCCGAACCCGGTCACCAACCGCGACTTCTCGACCGCGCTCGGTCGGGCGCTCCGCCGGCCGGCGATCGCACCGGTGCCGCGGCTGGCGGTGGCGGCGATTCTCGGCGGCGAGATGGCCGAGGCGGCGACGTCGAGCATCCGGGCGGTGCCACGCCGCGCGCTCGACCACGGCTACCCGTTCCGCTTCGCCGATGTCGAGCCCGCGCTGCGGGACCTCCTCGCCCGTGGCTAGCGGATCCGCAGGAGCCGCGGCGAGCCCGGCACCCCGGCCCGGATGCGGTAGCCGGTGAGCCGGGGCAGCGTCGTGTTCCCGACCGCGTCGATCGAGTAGGTGCCGAGGATCGAGCGGCGCCCACGGGTGGCGAAGAACGAGTCGACCACGGCCTGGCGCTGGTCGCCCGAGTCGCCGGCGCGGCGGATCGAGTCGAGGGCCAGGGCCATCGCCTCGAAGCCGTAGGCCGCGTAGCGCTCCGGCGCCCGCCCGTATCGCCGCCGGTAGGAGCGGGCGAAGCGCTGCCCCGCGGGCGGAAGCTGGGCGGGATCCTGGGCCGCGGAGGTGGCCAGGGTCGCGACCGGCGTGGCGCCGGCGCTGAACGGTTCGAGCAGCGCGTCGGAGCCCATCACCGGCCCGCGAAAGCGCGCGGTCGCCGCTCTCGGCTCGTCCCCGGCGAGGCCCGCGTAATAGAGGAGCTGCGCGCCGCGGCGGACGACGCGCGGCCCGAGTAGCGCCTCGCGAAAGGCCGCGACCATCGTCCGGCCGAATCGGGTCGAGTCGCTGAGGATCGCGACCCGCTTCTCCCCGAGCTTCCGTACCCACACCGCTCCGGCGACGGCCTGCACCTGATCGTCTGGGATCACCCGTCCGAAGGTCCGCTCCCCGCCCTCCTCCTCGACCGCCGGGAGCTGGTCGCTGCCGAGGAACGGGCGAACGAGGTCGACCGCGGTGCTCGCCGGCGAGATCTGGAGCAGGTGGGCGGCGTTGGTGATCGCCTCCGAGGTGCGGGTGGCGCCCGACTCGAAGTCGCCGATGTAGGCCATCGCCGAGGTGTCCTCGGTCGCCCGGCGGGCGTTCGCCCCGACGACCGCCTGGCTCCACCGGGC
>JBKPNB010000211.1:0-12602 GCA_046732395.1 Actinomycetota bacterium
ACGCGGCCATGAACGCGACCAGGCAGGCCGCGATCGTCCACGCCACCCGCTCCGGCCGTCCGCTGTGCTTGCTCCTCACAGGGGCTCCTCCGTTCCTCTCTCGCCAGCCACCGGCACCGCCTGTTCGGGGCGCCAGCCCACTTCGACAGCCCGTCCGCGCTGCTCGAGCGCCTCCGCCGAGGAGGTCTCGAGGTTCTGGCGGACGACCTGAAGCTCTCCCCCTGCCTCAAGCTCGACCAGGTAGCGGGTGACGGCCCCGGCGTAGGCGACGTCGGCGATCACGCCGCGCTCGGTGATGAGGCCGTCGCGTGGGGCCGCGTCCTCGAGCAGCCGCACCTTCTCGGGACGGATCGTGAACCGGCGGCCGTCGCGCTCGAGCACGTTGGAGACGCCGACGAAGCCGCTCACGAAGCGGCTCGAGGGGCGCTCGTAGACCTCCTCCGGCGTCCCCACCTGCTCAACCCGGCCGTCGTTGAAGACCGCGATCCGGTCGCTCATCGTCAGCGCCTCGTCCTGGTCGTGGGTGACGTAGATGAAGGTGATGCCGACGTCGCCCTGGATCCCCTTGAGCTCGACCTGCATCTGCTCGCGGAGCTTCAGGTCGAGGGCCCCTAGCGGCTCGTCGAGGAGGAGGACGCGCGGATGGTTGACGATCGCCCGGGCGAGCGCGACGCGCTGGCGCTGCCCGCCCGACAGCTCGGCCGGCTTGCGGTCGCCGTAGCCGCCGAGGCGGACCATCTCGAGTGCCTCCTCGCGCTGCTCGGCCCGCTCGCCCTTCGACACCTTGCGGATCCGCAGCCCGTACTCGACGTTGGCCGCGACCGAGAGGTGCGGGAACAGGGCGTAGTCCTGGAAGACGGTGTTGACCTCGCGGTCGTAGGGGGGGAGGGGGGTGACGTCGCGGCCGCCGAGCTCGACCCGGCCCTCGTCGGGGTCCTCGAAGCCGGCGATCAGCCGGAGCGTCGTCGTCTTCCCCGACCCCGAGGGGCCGAGCAGGGTGAAGAACTCGCCGGCGCGGATCTCGAGGTCGATGCGCTCGATCGCGACGACCGGACCGTAGGTCTTGCGGAGCTCGAGGAGGCGGACGTCGGCGACCGCCGCGGGTGCCTCCCCCGCGCGGTCGCCGGGCGAGCGGCTCGCTCTCCCCTCGGCGCTCACGGCTGTGCTCGACTCCACCTTGGACAACCGCCCTTCGCTGGGCGCCCCCAAGCTACCGGATCGGCAGGCGATGGCCCCGGACGGATGTGGCGCATATCGGCGGCGGGCGGTTCGCCGTTCCGGATAGCATCGCGGCAGGGAGGACCGTGCTTCGCACCCGCTTCTGCGAGCTCTTCGATGTCGAGGCCCCGATCCTGCAGGCTCCGATCTGGCCGGCGACGGCGCCCGAGCTCGTAGCGGCGGCGTCCGAGGCCGGCGCGCTAGGGAGCCTCGGCGCAGTGTTCGGCTCGGCCGACGGGATCGAGGAGCAGATCGAGCGGGTGCGCGAGCTGACCGAGCGGCCGTTCGCCGTTAATCACGTCGTGCCCCTGCTCGACGAGGACGCGTTCGCGGCGACCCTGGAAGCGCGGCCGGCCGCGGTCTCGTTCGCGCTCGGGGACCCGGGGGGCCTCGTCGAGCGCGTGCATTCGATCGGTGCCCTGGCGATCCATCAGGTCCACACGGTCGGCCAGGCGCGCGAGGCGGCGGCGCGCGGGGTGGACGTGGTGATCGCCCAGGGCAGCGAGGCCGGCGGGCAGGGGATGGTCGCCGGAGTCGGCGCGATCGCGCTGGTCCCGCAGGTGGTCGACGCGGTGGCGCCGATCCCCGTGCTCGCCGCGGGCGGGATCGCCGACGGGCGGGGCCTGGCGGCAGCGCTCGTGCTGGGTGCCGCCGGCGCCAACATCGGAACCCGTTTCCTGGCGTCCGAGGAGGCGGGCGCCGATCGGGCGTGGAAGCGGCTGATCGTCGAGGCGTCCTCCGAGGACGCGGTGCGGTTCGAGGCCTGGGGCGCGATCATGCCCCCGCCCGAGCGCGGCTACGACGTCGTCCCGCGGGTCATCAGGACCGACTTCGTCGCCGCCTGGGAGCACCGGGCCGGCGACGCCCGCGCCGAGGCCGAGCGGCTACGGGCCGAGATAATGGCCTCGGTCCAGAACGGCCGCGGTCACGAGCTGACCCCGTTCACCGGCCAGTCGGCGGGGCTGATCGACGACGTCCGGCCGGCGGCCGAGATCGTCGCGGCGATGGTCGCCGAGGCCGAGGACGCGCTCGCCGCTCGGCGACCGGGCTAGCGCCGGCCGGGGCTCAGAAGCGCCGGTGACTCAGAAGCCCCGCTTGAACCGCGCCTGGTAGGCGCTCGGATTCTCGTAGCCCATGCCCTTCGCCCAACCGGGGCCCTGGCCGGGGGTGTCAGAGGTGTCGAACCGCAGGCCGGCCACCGTCATGAACGCATGGCCGCCGTTGGCGTAGACCGTGATCCAGCTCCCCTTGCCGCGGTGGCCCCAGCCGTAGAAGCCAGTCGAGGCCTGCGGGTAGTTGAGGAGCCCACCGCCGTGGAGCGCGTAGCTGACCGACCCGGAGCAGTCATAGCACGACGACTTGAAGCTGCCGTGGCCCCCGCCGAGGCAGTAGGGATGGCCCTTCGCGATCCGGTTCGCGGCGTTGATGACATCGACGACCTCCGGCGGCGCCGACTGGGGCGGGCGCGCGAAGCCGTTGACGAGCTTCGCCTTCGCGCCCGCGACCGGCGCCAGGGTCGGCGAGGGATCGCCGACGCCGCTGCCGCTGCCGCCACTGATCCCGGTGCCGCCGCTGTTGGCGACGGCGGGGGCGGCGAGGCTGAGCCCGGCGAGGGCGGTGAGGACTGCTGCTGCCGCGAGCCGTGCCCGGCGGCGGCGAACGAGGAATGGGGCGTTGGGTGTCAAACCGTCTCCTTCGTCGGCCTACGGGGTTAGCTGACGGGCTGGCGCTAAAGGAGACTGCGCTCCCACCTCGCGGTGGATTCGCCCCTGTGATTCGGTTCCCCCGCTCCCCGCCTCCAGGCGGGGACTCGGCATTTACCGGTTATCGAAGTCGCGGCACCCTACAGGATTCGTCAGATGCTTGCAAGCGCCTGCTCACGAATGGGTGGCTTTTGTCACAAAGGCGCTTGACGCCGATGAGAATCAGGTGGAGAAGCAGGTGAGAACGAGCGCGCGGAGCGGGCCCGCGGCCACGGTCGGCGACATTTGACACCTATACGGTGCAAAAGGTCGCCAACCGCCCGCCGCGCCGCACTTCCGCCTCCCCACCCAGCCTCACGCCCGTTTGAGCTGCCCATCCGGCCGCGCGTTCGAACGGGGCGCGACGTGCCCGGCGTCTCCACGGCGATTGCTAGTTTGAACTCGTGAGGCTCGACCGCCAAACCGCGCTTCTCACCGGCGCGACCGGCGGCCTCGGGAAGGCGATCGCGAGGGCGCTCGCCGAGGCTGGCGCGAAGCTCGTCGTCAGCTCCCGCCACGACGACGCGCTCGAGGAGCTCGCCGCCTCGCTGCCGGGCTCCGGGCACCGCACCGTCGCCGCCGACCTCGCCGTCGACGGCGCCGCCGAACGCCTCGTCGCGGAGTTCGAGCCCCTCGACGTCTTCGTCGCCAATGCGGGGCTGCCCGGAAACGGCAAGCTCGAGAGCTTCTCGCAGGAGCAGATCGCCCGCGCCGTCCGCCTCAACCTCGAGGCGCCGATGCGGATGGCGCGCCAGCTCGTGCCCGCGATGCTCGACCGCGGCGCCGGGCACCTCGTCTTCATCGCCTCGCTCGCCGGCAAGGCGCCGACGCCCCGGAGCTCGATCTACAACGCCACCAAGTTCGGTCTGCGCGGTTTCGCGCTCGGGTTGCGGACCGATCTGATGGGTAGTGGTGTCGGCGTGTCGATCGTCTCTCCCGGCTTCGTCCGCGAGGCGGGGATGTTCGCCGATTCCGGCGCGAAGCCCCCGCCCCCGATGGGCACGACGACCCCCGACAAGGTGGCGGCCGGGGTGGTCACCGCCATCGAGCGCGACCGGCCCGAGGTCGCTGTCGCGCCGCTCCCCGACCGCGCCCTCGCGCATTTCGGCCTCGCCGCGCCGGGGCTCGCCGCCCGCACCCCCGGCGGGCGCAGGGGCCGCCGGACCGCCGACGCGCTGGCGGCCGGGAACGCCGGCAAGAGGTAGCGATGGGCGGGGGCGATTCATTCGGCGCCCGCTCGACCCTCGAGGTCTCCGGCCGCAGCTACGAGATCTACCGCCTCGACGCCCTCCAATCGCGCTTCGACGTCGCCCGCCTGCCGTACTCGCTCAAGGTCCTGCTCGAGAACGCGCTCCGACTCGAGGACGGCACGGCGGTCGAGGCCGACGACGTCGATGCGATCGCGACCTGGGACGCGAACGCCGAGCCGAGCGTGGAGATTCCGTTCCAGCCGGCGCGAGTCCTGATGCAGGACTTCACGGGGGTTCCGGCGATCGTCGACCTGGCGGCGATGCGCGACGCGATCGACGAGCTCGGATCGGACGCGGCGAAGATCAACCCGCTGGTTCCGGTCGATCTGATCATCGACCACTCGGTCCAGGTCGACGCGTTCGGCAACCCGCGGGCGTTCGACATCAACGCCGACCGCGACTACGAGCGAAACGGCGAGCGCTACGCGTTCCTGCGCTGGGGCCAGCAGGCGTTCGACAACTTCCGCGTCGTCCCGCCGGCGACCGGGATCTGCCACCAGGTGAACCTCGAGTACCTGGGGCAGGTGGTCTTCACCCGCGAGCGCGACGGCGTCACCGCCGCCTACCCGGACACGCTCGTCGGCACCGACTCGCACACCACGATGATCAACGGCCTCGGGGTCCTCGGCTGGGGCGTCGGGGGGATCGAGGCCGAGGCGGCGATGCTCGGCCAACCGATCTCGATGCTCCTCCCGCAGGTCGCCGGTTTCAAGCTCGACGGCGAGCTGGCGGAAGGGGCGACTGCCACCGACCTCGTCCTCCGGGTGACCGAGATGCTGCGCGAGCGCGGCGTCGTCGGCAAGTTCGTCGAGTTCTTCGGCCCCGGGCTCGAGGGTCTCGGGCTCGCCGACCGGGCGACGATCGGCAACATGTCGCCGGAGTTCGGGTCGACCTGCGCGATCTTCCCCGTCGACCGCGAGACGCTTCGCTACCTGGAGTTCACCGGGCGTCCGACCGAGCTGATCGAGCTCGTCGACGCCTACGCCCGCGAGCAGGGGATGTTCCACGAGGCCTCCTCCGAGGAGCCGACCTACTCGGAGACCCTCGAGCTCGACCTCGCCGACGTCGCGCCCTCGATCGCCGGCCCGAAGCGCCCCCAGGACCGGATCGCCCTCAGCGACGCGAAGTCGGCCTTCCTCGAGTCGCTGAAGGAGTTCGACCCGGACGCCGCCGAGGCGCTCGGCAACGGCTACGACGACGCCGTCGCCGGCAGCTTCCCCGCCTCCGATCCGCCCGGGGAGCAGCACAACGACGACCGCGGCAAGCCGCGCCGCGCGGGGGGGACGGTGGTCGAGGAGCGGGCCGCGTCGCCGGTCGCGGTCACGCTCGAGGACGGCACCGAGACCGACATCGACCACGGGCGGGTGGTGATCGCGGCGATCACGAGCTGCACCAACACCTCGAACCCGTCGGTGATGGTCGGCGCCGGCCTCTTGGCGCGGAAGGCGGTCGAGCGGGGCCTCGCGTCGAAGCCGTGGGTGAAGACGTCGCTGGCGCCGGGTTCGATGGTCGTCACCGACTACCTCGACCGATCCGGCCTTACCGAGGACCTCGACAAGCTCGGCTTCAACCTCGTCGGCTACGGCTGCACGACCTGCATCGGCAACTCGGGACCGCTGCCGGAGGCGATCTCCGAGGCGGTCAACGAGAACGACCTCGTGGTCTGCGCGGTGCTGTCGGGCAACCGCAACTTCGAGGGGCGGATCCAGCAGGACGTCCGCAACAACTACCTCGCCTCGCCGCCGCTGTGCGTGGCCTACGCGCTCGCCGGACGGATGGACCTCGACCTCCTGACCGAGCCGCTCGGCGAGGGCTCCGACGGCGAACCGGTCTACCTGCGCGACATCTGGCCCAGCTCCGAGGAGGTGAAGGAGACGGTCGCCGAGGCGATCCGCTCCGACATGTACCGCTCGAGCTATTCGGACGTCTTCTCCGGCGACGAGCGCTGGCGCGGCCTCGAGACGCCGGAGGGCGATCGCTACGAGTGGTCGGACTCGACCTACGTCCGCAAGCCGCCGTTCTTCGAGGGCATGGACGCCGAGCCGGCCGGGATCGAGCCGGTCGCCGGCGCCCGGGTGCTGGCGGTGCTCGGCGACTCGGTCACCACCGACCACATCTCGCCCGCAGGGGCGATCAAGAAGGACAGCCCGGCCGGACAGTGGCTGATCGAGGCCGGGGTCGAGCCCCGCGACTTCAACTCGTACGGGTCGCGCCGCGGCAACCACGAGGTGATGATCCGCGGCACGTTCGCCAACATCCGCCTTCGCAACGCCCTCGTCGACCGCGAGGGTGGCTACACCAGGCACCTCCCCGACGGCGAGGAGACGACGATCTTCGAGGCGGCGATGCGCTACGCCGACGAGGAGGTCCCGCTCGTGGTCCTCGTCGGCAAGGAATACGGGTCGGGCTCATCGCGCGACTGGGCGGCGAAGGGGACGGCGCTGCTCGGGGTCCGGGCGGTGGTCGCCGAGAGCTACGAGCGCATCCACCGCTCGAACCTGATCGGGATGGGCGTGCTGCCGCTCCAGTTCGGCGACGGGGATTCGGCCCAGTCGCTCGGACTCACCGGCGAGGAAACGTTCGACATCGGCGACCTCGAGGACGGCGAGGCGAAGACGGTCGAGGTCACCGCCCACCGCGACGGCGACGACGACGTGAGCTTCGAGGCCACCGTCCGCCTCGACACCCCGAACGAGGTCGGCTACTACCGCCACGGCGGCATCCTCCACCGGGTCCTGCGCGACCTCCGCTAAACAATCCGGGCAGATCGCGCCGAAATTCGGTTGACATATCGGCCCCCGATCCGGCAGAATGGTCTTCCCGCACCAGGGAGACTTCGAAGCTCGTCCCCGGCTAGTCCCGCCTCCGGGGGCGACCGCGTCGGCATCCCTCCCTGGCTACCGACGCGCAGGCGCGGGTGCGGGCCGATGGGATCCCCTGCCTCCCACGGCCCCACCCCGCCACGCCTTCGGCGGCTGCAAACCGTCGTATCTCGGGGTCCTCGGCCGATCGTCTCGCTCACGTACGTCTCATGTACGCTCGCTTCGCCGATCGGCCTGCGTCCCCCGAGCTACTCGGTTTTCGCCGCCTCCGGTTTCTCGCCCGTCGAGCGCCGGTAGGCCGGGCGCTTGCGCTCGATCCACTCGATCGCGATCACGCTGCCGAGCGGGCCGACCGGGGTGAGGCTCGCCGCGAGCACGATGTAGGGGGACTGGTGGCGGAAGCAGGCGATGACGATCAGGGCCAGCAGCGCGAGGTAGCCGACCCCGTGGGCGGTGCCGAAGATGAAGGTCTCCTGGTCGAATCCCGGCGCGATCCAGAACACGCATAGCGCCGCGAAGATCGCGAGCTCGACCCAGCTCGCCACCTTCACCCATCGCCAGAGCGGACCCGGCGCGGGCTCGCGAAGCGGCTCCCGCTCGGCGACTTCGTGGACGGAGCTCACCCGTCCATTGTCGCCTGCGCTTGCGGCCGGCGACCCCGCGGCGAGAGTGTGCGGGGACGCGATCACCCGGTCCGGGTCGGTGATGGCGCGGAAACCACCCATACGGTGGTAAAGGCGCCACGCCCCGAGTTCGCCCCCCTCGCTGCTAAACGGACCGCCTAGCCGCTCAGCGCGGTGAGGATGATGCGCTCCTGCTCGGAGCGGTGGGCGGCGGGGTATCCCTCCGACGGGGCCGCGCGCGGCGGCCGGCCGACGTAGCGGAATTCGACGCCGTCGGGGACGAGCTCGGGCATGCGGCGGTACATCACGCTCCAGGCGCCCATGTTCTTGGGCTCCTCCTGGACCCAGACGATCTCCTCGAGCTTCGGGTAGCGGGCGATCAGCTCGACGATCTGGTCGCGGGCGAACGGGTAGAGGAGCTCGACCCGCGCCAGCGCCACCGACCGCGCGTCGGCGCGGCGTTCGTGACTCGCCATGTCGTAGTAGATCTTGCCGCTGCACAGCGCGAGCCGCGTGACCTCGCCCTTCGCCTCGGCGTCGATCGTCGGATCGTCGAGGACGAGCTGGAAGGCGCCCTGCGTGAGGTCGGAGAGCTTCGAGGCCGCCGCCGGCAACCGCAGCAGCCCCTTCGGGGTGAAGACGACGAGCGGCCGGGCCTTCGCCACCCGCGCCTGGCGGCGCAGCAGGTGGAAGTACTGGGCGGCGGTGGTGGGGTTGGCGAGCCTGATGTTGCCCTCCGATGCGACCTGGATGAAGCGCTCGATCCGGGCGCTCGAGTGTTCGGGCCCCGATCCCTCGTAGCCGTGGGGCAGGAGCAGCGTCAGCCGCGTCTGCTGGCCCCACTTCGCCTCGCCGGAGGTGATGAAGCTGTCGATGATCACCTGGGCGGCGTTCGCGAAGTCGCCGAACTGCGCCTCCCAGAGCACGAGGCTCTCGCGCGAGGCGGTCGAATAGCCGTACTCGAAGCCGAGGCAGGCGTTCTCCGACAGCGGGCTGTTGTGTAGCTCGAACGGCGCCAGCGCCCCGTCGAGGTTCTGGATCGGGACGTAGCGGAGCCCGGTCTTCTCGTCGTGGAGCACCAGATGGCGGTGGGAGAAGGTGCCGCGCTCGGTGTCCTGGCCCGTGAGCCTGATGTTGGTGCCCTCGGTCAGTAGCGAGGCGAAGGCGAGCGACTCGGCGTGGCCGTACTCGATCGGCCCCTCGTCGAGGATCTCGAGCCTGCGCAGCAGCGGCTTGCGGAGCTTGCGGTGGATGGTGAAGCTCTCCGGTACCCGCAGCAGCTCCTCGTTGAGGCTCCGCAGGCGCTCCTCGGAGACCGCGGTATCGACCTCCGGGCTCTTGGTGCGATCGAGCTCGCCGGTCTGGAGCGCGGTGGAGCTCGGGTCCTCGTACTCGCCCGCCTCCATCTTGCGACGAAGCTCCTTGTGGATCCGCTGGAGCTCGGCGCGCCGCTCGCCGGCCTCGGTCTCGACGTCGTCGGGCGTGACGACGCCTTCCTTGACGAGCTGGGCCGCATAGATCTCCGACACCGGGGGGTGCGACTTGATCTTCGCCGCCATCAAGGGCTGCGTATAGGCCGGCTCGTCGGTCTCGTTGTGGCCGTAGCGGCGGTAGCCGATCAAGTCGATGACGATGTCGCGTCCCCAGCGCTCGCGGTAGGCCATCGCCAGCCGGACGGCCGAGACGCAGGCCTCGACATCGTCGGCGTTGACGTGGATGATCGGGACGTTGAACCCCTTCGCGAGGTCGCTCGCGTACGGCGTCGAGCGGCCCTCGCGGGGATCGGTGGTGAATCCCACCTGGTTGTCGGTGATGATGTGAACGGTGCCGCCGGTCGAGTAGCCGTCGAGCGCTTGGAGGTTGAGGGTCTCGGCGACGACACCCTGCCCCGGGAAGGCGGCGTCGCCGTGCAGTAGGAGCGGCACCGCGACGCTCGCCGAATGCTCGAGGCGCGGCCCGGAGTACCGGGTCTGCGCGGCGCGGGCGCCGCCGGTGACGACCGGGTCGACGAACTCGAGGTGGCTCGGGTTCGGATAGAGGCGGACCTTGGCCTGGTTCTCGTCGCTGGTGGTGACGATCCCCTCGGCGCCGTAGTGGTACTTGACGTCGCCGGTCCCGGAGTGGGGAATGGCGGCGATCGCCTTCACCGCCTCGAGCGCCTTCGCCCCCTCGAACTCGGCGAGGATCGACTCGACCGAGCGCCCGAGGTTGTGGGCGAGGACCGCGAGCCGGCCTCGGTGCGCCATCCCGATCGCCACCTCCTCCGCGCCGTCGCGGGAGGCGAGGGCGACGAGCTCGTCGATCATCGGGACGATCACGTCGAGGCCCTCGATTGAGAACGACTTCTGGCCCAGGTAGGCCTTCTGGACGAAGCGCTCGAACTGGAACACCTCGGTGAGCCGGTGGAGGAGCTCCCGCTTCCTGGTCTCCGATAGCGGCGTGCGGTGGGCGCCGGTCTCGATCATCTCCCGCAGCCAGACCCGCTGCTGGTGCGATGAGAGGTGCTCGATCTGGTAGCCGATCGTCTCGCAGTAGGCCTCGCGCATCCGCGGCAGCGCCTCGAGCAGCGTCTCCCCCTCGACCCCGATCCGCAGGATCGAGGCGGGGATCCTCGACATCAGCTCCGGCGTCAGATTGAGGTTCTCGGGCTCGATCGCCGGATCGCCCTCGGGCTCGGACCCGAGCGGGTCGAGGCGGGCCGCGAGGTGGCCGTGGGTGCGGTAGGCCTTGAGCAGCGAGGTCGCCGCCTGGACCGCCTGGAGCAGCTCGGTGTCCGGCGGCGCCGGGGTGATCGCAGCCTCCGCGGTCGGCGCGCCGGCACCCGGGAGCGGAGGCGCCGAAGCCGCGGCGGGATAGACGGCGGCGACGGCGCCGGCCCCGATGCCGAGGTCCTCGGCCACCCCCTCGTAGAAGTTGTCCTCCCCCTGGAGCAGCTGGTCGATCCGCCGCAGGAACGACCCCGACTCGGCGCCCTGGATCACCCTGTGGTCGTAGGTGGACGTCATCGTCATCACCTTCGAGATCCCGAGCGCGCGAATCTTCTCGGCGGGCGCGTGCGCCCACTCGACCGGGTAGGAGAGCGAGCCGCAGGCGACGATCGTCCCCTGCCCGCTCATCAGCCGCGGCACCGAGGCCACCGTGCCGAGGCCGCCGGGGTTGGTGAGGCTGATCGTCGTCCCCTTGAAGTCGTCCGCGGTGAGCTTGTTCTCGCGGGTCTTGGTGATCAGCTCCTCGTAGTAGGAGTGGAAGGCGGCGAAGTCGAGCGCCTCCGCGCCGTTGATGCAGGGGACGAGCAGGCTCCGTCCACCCTTGCGCTCGACGTCGACGGCGATCCCGAGGTTGACCGCGGGTGGCTCGACGACGAACGGCTTGCCGTCGCGGGCGGCGAACGAGCGGCCCATCACCGGCCAGTCCTGCGCGGCCTTGACGATCGCCCAGGCGATCAGGTGGGTGAACGAGAGCTTCATCCCGCGCCCGGCGAGGACTCCGTTGAGCGCCTTGCGCTTGGCGTCGAGCGTGTCGACCGGGACGGTCCGGAACGAGGTCGCGGTCGGGATCTCGCGGCTCGCCATCATCGCCTCGGCGAGCATCGCCGCCGGGCCGCGCAGCGGCCTCTCCTCTCCCTCCGCGACCGGCGCCGCGGCCGTCGGTCCGGCCCCGTCGCCCTTCGCCGCCGCCCCGTCGCCCTTCGCGGCGGCGAGCACGTCGGCCTTCGTCACCTTGCCGCCGGGTCCCGAGCCCTCGATCGCGCTGAGATCGAGCCCGGTCTCCCGGGCGATCCGCCTCGCGACCGGAGTGCTCCTGCCGTTCCCCGCGGCGGCCGGAGTCGCGTCCGCTGCTTGCTGCTCGCTGCTTGCTGCCGGCTCCGCCGTCTCCGGTCCGCTGTCCCCTGTCGCGGCCCGGGCCTCGGCCCCGCTCGTCATCTCCGCCAACGCCTGGCCGACCTTCACCACGTCGTCGGGCTCCACCAGCAGCTTCGCGATCGTCCCGCTCGCCGGCGCCGGGACCTCGGCGTCGATCTTGTCGGTCGAGACCTCGATCACGGTCTGGCCCTCCTCGACCGAATCCCCCTCGGAGACGTGCCATTCGAGCACCGTCCCCTCGGTCACGGACTCGCCCATCTCCGGCATGACGATCTGAACGGACTCCCCCGTCGGCGCCGGGGCCTCCTGCTGCTCTTCGGCTGAGGTCCCGCCGGAATCACCGCCCGCCGCTTGCTCGTCTCCCTGAATCTCTTGCCCTCGCCTTCGGCTCGGGCTTTCTTCTCCTGCTCCGGACTCCGCAGCGGCGGGGCTTGCCTCGGGCTGCTCAGTCTCCGCGGCGTCATCGGTCTGGGCCCGCGACCCGTTCGGATCGATCTGCGCGAGCGCCTGACCGACCCGGACCGTCTCGTCCACGCCGGCGAGGATCTTCGCGATCGTCCCGCTCGCCGGGGCCGGAACCTCGGCGTCGACCTTGTCGGTCGAGACCTCAACGACCGTGTCGCCCTCCTCGACCGAGTCCCCCTCGGAGACGTGCCACTCGAGCACCGTGCCCTCGGTCACCGACTCCCCCATCTGGGGCATCTGGATCTCGACCAGCGTCGCCTCAGCCATTCCCGCGCCTACCGCCTCTCAGTCTAAGAGGTACCCCGAGGGGCGAGGTGCAGGCGTAATGGTCGCCGGCTCAGCCCACTCGGGCGACGACGTAGACCTCGTTCGCGAGCGTGTCGTAGACGTCCTCGACGACGAAGTCGCGGGCCGGCGCGGCGTGGTCGCAGAAGCCGCAGCGCACCTCGCCCGCCAGCGGCAGCTGGCCGTGCGTGGCGATCGGCAGCCGGCAGGCCGGGCAGACGAGCGCGCCATGGGCGAGGACCTGGGCGCCGTCGCGGACGATCCGGCGCTGGAGCGCCGAGTCGGCACCCGCGGCACGCCCGAGCCGGACCTCGGGAAGCCCCCGGTCGCGGGG
>JBKPNB010000212.1:0-17912 GCA_046732395.1 Actinomycetota bacterium
TGTTTAGATCGGGCCCGAACCGGACGCCGTCGTTCGCGCGAGCGCGACCACGGCCATCGAAATGATCGGCGACCCAAACGCGAGCCTCGGTCAGTTCGTGAGCCTCCAGGAACCCCCGCATGAAGATCGCGGCGCCGCCCCGGCCGGTGCTGGAATCCACGAGATCGCCCGCGACGGCATCGTCGCGGATCGCCTCCAGACAGGCCTCGAGATGGCCGAGGCGAATACGCCCAAGCCCGGCGTATGCCAGTGAGTGCAAATGCCCATTGGCGCCTCCGTCACCGAGGCCAAGCTCGCCGACCTCTCGTTCCCGCCTGCGCCGCTGAAGTGCGCCCGCCATGTGGCGGACCGGATTTGCGAGCTTGTCAAAATCGACCGCCTGGCCGCTGCGGATGCACTCCAGGAGATGCTCGATCCGGAGCTCGTTCTCCAGGTAGTGCTCGTCGAGCAGCGCGTCCCGGAGCAGGTCGAGGTACCGTCGGGTCGCCCTACCGGTTCGATCCGTTGTGGCTCCTTTGCTGTTCACGCGGCTCTCGGGGTTGCGCCGGCTTGCTCGGCAATCCGGCTAGTTTTAGTGAATTCGAGGACCCGCAGCCCGGCAGGGGGTTGGTAGCTGCGCCGCGTGCCCGAGCCTTTTCGCGCAAGACGGAGGGATGGGACCCGGAGCGCGCGCATCCAGCGGTTGAAGCCGATTGGGGTCGGCGCGGACTCCGAGCGGTCGTTGGCTAGAGTGCGCGGCCGATGGAGACCCTCGATCCGGAACTGCTCAACGAGCAGCTCAGCGAGTCGGTGAGACGGCTGCCGGGGCCGGCTTATTACCGTGTGCTGAAGTGGCTCCATGGGTTCCTGCGGCCGGCGAACTACTTCGAGATCGGGGTCCACAAGGGCATCTCGCTCCACCAGGCGCGGCCCGAGACGCCGCGTGTAATCGGGGTGGATCCCAAGCCGGCCCTCCGGCAGGACGTGGCGGGCCAGCTTCCGACCTCGGCGGCGACGATCTACCAGCTCACGAGCGATGAGTTCTTCGCCCGCTACAACCTGCGCGATCTGCTCGACGGTCCGGTGGCGCTGGCCTTCATCGATGGCCTTCACCTCTTCGAGCAGGTGTTGCAGGACTTCGTGAACGTGGAGCGGTATTGCGCCGCCGATAGCGTGATCCTCCTGCACGATTGCCTCCCGTTCGATGCGGTTACGGCAAGCCGGGAGCGGACCACCGATTTCTACTCCGGTGACGTGTGGAAAGCGATCCTCGCCCTCCGACGTCTCCGACCGGAGCTGGACATGGTCACGGTGCGGACAGCTCCGACCGGACTCTGCCTGGTGGCGGGTCTGGACAGCGAGAACCGCGAGCTCGAAGGGAAGCTGCCTGAGATCGTCGAGAGCTATCGGGATTTCGACTTCGACTACTACCTGGGCCACAAGGACGAGATGCCCCGCGAGATCCCCAACGAGGTGAAGAAGGTGGGGGACTGGACGAGGCAGAGACCCGGAGCGAAGAGGCCGGGTGCGAAGCGACCTCGTACTCAGGCGTAACCGAGCTCCCGCAGCTTCGGCCCTAGAATTCTCTCCACCGCCGAGCGCTCCTCGGCGCGAAGGTTGTCGCGCCACGCACCGGGCGTCGCGAACCGGTGCTGCATATCCGGACCGCGGTACGGAAGGCGCTCGAAGGTGAACCGGTCGACCAGCGTGGCGACCTCGCCTCGTCCGTACGGGACGCCGAGCCACTCAAAGATCTCGCTGAGGTGTCGCTGGGTGTTGTGTAGGAGATCCTCGTAGCGGAGCATGTGTTTGGGGCCGCCATGGCGGGCGAATGCCGTCTCAACGACCTCGGTCCGCCACAGCCACTGATAGGCAGAGTTGACGACAAAGTCGAGCCGCTCCCCGTCGCTGACGCCCCGCATGTGGGGGAAGTTCCGCTCCTGCCAGCCACCGACCGCGAACGAGGCGAGTTCGGAGTCGACGACGTCGCGGCCGTCGCGGAGCAGAAAAAGGAGCCGCGCGGTGGGCTGGGCCCGCATGATCACATCCGCCGACTGCGATCCATTGGGCTCCTTCACCATCAGTAGTGACTCGCTGGCGGCGGCGGCGCCGAACTCACGTTCCAGGTGGGCCAGCAGGCGATCGTTGAGCAACCGCCGCAGCCCCGGTACCCAGACGTCGGCGTACTTCGCGGCGAAGAACCGCTCGGGATTACCCCGCCCGACCCGGCGAACGGTGAACGTCCGCAGGTCGAGGTCCTCGGCCCGATAGCCGGGCTCGTTGGAGAGGAACGGGCTCAGGTGATAGCCGATCGTGGGCTCGTTCATCGCCTCGATCGACGGGTGCTCTGCCGCCATCCGAAGCAGCCACGTGCTGCCGCTCCGCGGCGACCCGAATAGCCAGATCACGCGCGGCTCTACGCTCCGCGAGCCGCCTGCGGGCCCCGAGCGCATCAGCTGCGCGCGAGCCAGCGGCGGGGCCTAGCGACGCTTTGGGCGACCGGCGACGCCATGCTGGAGTCGTAGCTCGACCGGCCCGGCCGTTCCCGCCCGCGGGTGCGAAGCGCGATCAGGTGGCGCCAGAGAATCCCCCTCGCAAGAACCAACTCGACACCGAGGGTCTCATTGCGCCCCAGGAGCGCTCGGGCTGGCCGCACCGCGAGCCAGGCGAAGGCGAGCGGCGAGCGGCCGGCCGCGACCATGAGCCGCAGCGCCCGGCGCTTGCGGGGAGCGAGCCCGGTGCCGCAGCGAGCGAGCAGAACCCGGGCGAGAAGCTCGCGCTGCAAGTAGGCGCGAAAGTAGGCGGACCGCCAGCGTTCGAGGAACCCGCGCCGCCGCGCGAGACGCGCGCGAAACCCGACTCGTTTGGGGCCGGTGGACCGCGGCTGGTCGCCGGCCACCCGCCCGAGAACCGCGCCGGGGTGTTGAACGTAGTCATACAGGGGCCGATCGACGTAGGCGACATCTCCGAGGGCCATCGCCATGAGGGCGAGCCAGTGGTCGTGGAAGTCCCAGCCTGGCCCGTCGGGGAACGGCAGGGCAAAATCGATTACACGGCGGTGAAACAGGCATGCCGCGCCGGTGATCGTGTTCGAGATCAGCAGCGAGGCGAGGTTGGTGTTGTTGTTGCGCCGCCCCTCCCAGGAGGTCTCCGCCCGCACCCGACCGCTGGCCTCGACCCGCCGTAGGTCGCTGTAGGCGAGCTCCGCCGGCCCAATCGCTCGCTTCAGCGCCACCAGTTTGTCGCGGTACCAGCGGTCATCCTGATCGCAGAGCGCGATGAACTCGGCGTCCTGCGGAGCCATCTGGAGGGCGCGTTCGAAATTGCGATAGAAGCTCAGGTGCTGATCGGCCCGCGAGAGGACGAAACGCTCATCGCCCGCGACGGCATCGGCTATCGCATCGAAGCGGTCCGGCTCCGAGCAGTCGTCGCTGATCAGGCAGATCCAGCTCCGGTCGGTCTGCGCCCGGATCGACTCCACCTGGGCGCGGAACAGCTCGATGTTGGGGTTGTAGGTGGCCATGCAAATCGCGATCAAGGGCTTCTGGGTCGACTCCGGCACGGCACGGCATGGGGGGGTCCCGGTTCGGCCGACAATTGGAATCTTGCCGAGCGAGGTGCAGGCCCGCGTGCCGTCGGCGAGCCGAGCTTCCACGCTCAGCTCCGCGTTACCAGCACGGGCATACGGGCCGATCGGGATCGTGGCCCAAAAGCCGCTTCGATAGGAGCGAAGCTCCGGATCGCGTGGCGAGTCGCGATCTTCATCCGCGGATCCCGCCTCCTCGGGGGGTAGTGTCGGATGAAGTTCACGGAACCGATCGGGCCGCGGCATGCGTTGCGCGGTCGGGCGGTGGCGAATCCCGTCGACGATGATCGCCATATCGGCGATGTGGCGATGCCGATCGAAACAGGTGCCGACGCAGAAGACGGCCGTCGCCTTGCCAACCGGAAGGGACCCGGGCAGGGGCCGATCGAGAACGATGTCGAGCCCGTCTTCAGCAGCCGTGATGCGGTCGCGCTGGGCGGCGATCACGGACCAAAGCTATTGAACCAGCGCGCTATGTTCCCGGGAGATGAGCGCCCAGCCCAACAGCCAGGCGGCTCGGTACATCCCTGGCGTCCGCCCTCCGGAGCGGCGAGAAACCGAGGAGTCGCTGCGCTCCGATCACCTGAAGCATGAGACCGACCGCCAGATCCGCGCCTCCGGGCCCCGCCCCGCTACCGAGCAGCTCCGGAGGTCATACCTCGACCTGCTGAAGCTCTGCCTCTGCGACCTCGCCGGCGCCCGCACCCTGTCTGTGAGCAGGGCCGGCGACACCCGACGACGCGAGAGCCAAGTAAAGTCACAGGAGCTCGGCGAATCGGAGTTGATCCTGCGGCTGATGGGAGCGGACTGGCCGTTCAGTGGTTTGACGATGGTCGGGCTCGAACGCCTCGACGACCTCCAGGCATGCGTCGAGTCGGTCGTCGCCGATGGCATCGAGGGGGACGTCATCGAGGCCGGCGCGTGGCGGGGCGGGGCCTCGATCCTCGCCCGCGCGACGCTTGACTCGCTCGGCGCGGACGATCGCATGGTCTGGGTGGCCGATTCCTTCCGCGGCCTGCCGGAGCCCGATCCCGGCTTCCCCCAGGATCGCCATCTCGACCTGAGCCGGGTCGACTTTCTCGCCGTCTCCGCCGAGGAGGTGCGCGCTCATTTCGCACGCTTCGGGTGCGACCACGGAGTCGAGCTAGTCGAGGGTCTCTTTGCCCAGACGCTGCCGGAGCTCCGCGACCGCCGCTGGTCGATAGTCCGCCTCGATGGCGACACCTACGAGGCGACATGGGTAGGGCTTGAGTCGCTGTATCCGGGTCTCTCGGTGGGTGGCTACCTGATCATCGACGACTTCGGTCTGATCCCCGAGTGTCGGGCGGCGGTCCATGATTACCGGCGCGAGCAGGGGATTACTGAGCCGCTCGAGGAGATCGACTGGAACGGCGTCCGCTGGCGCCGCGAGCGTCCACCCGGGCCACGCCCGCCCGGTGAGCCGCGGGAGACCCGCCGAGTCTCCAGGCCGATCACCGGGGTGTCGGCCCGGCGAGAGAACGCGACGCCGACCCCGATTCCGAGCGAGCGCGAGCTCGAGCTCGAGCGGGAGCTCGCCGACCTGCGGGAACGGCTGGCGAGGTTGGAGGCGAGACAGGGGGCGGAGCCGGAGTGATCGTCTTCGGCACCGCGGTCACAAACACCAAGACCTACGAGCGGTTCGCAGCGCCGGGGATCCGGCGCGCCGCCGAGCCGGATTCGGAAGTTCTCGCCCACCACACCGCGGGCTCGCTCTTCCGTAACTACAACCTGCTGCTCGACAAGGCCGCCGCTCACGATGACCTGGAGGCGCTCGTACTCCTCCACCAGGACGCCGAGATCGCCGATTCGGACTTTGCGTCGAAGGTGAGGGAGGCGTTCAGCGACGCCGACGTCGCAATTGTCGGCTGCACGGGGGCCGTCGGGGTGCGAAGCATCGCCTGGTGGCAGGGGGCGGTCACCTGGGCGGGCCACACCCATCGCTACGAGGAGCACGGCGGGGGCGATTTCCCGGCCATCTCGTGGCAACCGGCGACCATCCCGCCGTATGCGAGCCCCGGAGAGGTCGACTCGATCGACGGCTTGATCATGGTCTTGTCGCCCTGGGCGGTGCGGGAGCTGCGATTCGACGAGTCGCTGGGAAAACTCCACGGCTACGACTTCGACATCTGCATGCAGGCGCGCGCGGCTGGCAAGAAGGTGGCGACGGCCCCCTTCCGGGTGATCCATCACCACTCGCTCGATCTGCTCAAGGATCCCGAGACGTGGATCCAGACCCATATCAGGCTGGCGGAGAAGTGGGACGGCCAGCTCCCCGACACCGGCTCGGAGCCGCGGCGACGCGCGCTGCGGGCTGAGGCCGAGGCGGCGTGCGCGCGGGTCCTCATGGTCTCTCACCAGATGCAGGGCGAGGCGGCCAAACGCCAT
Organism: Actinomycetota bacterium; assembly: GCA_046732395.1. Taxonomy (GTDB): domain Bacteria; phylum Actinomycetota; class Thermoleophilia; order Solirubrobacterales; family 70-9; genus JAWVFM01. The sequence continues at coordinate 5,972 of JBKPNB010000212.1, forward strand.
CTCGAGCGCATAAAGCAAGAACTCGACAGCGTCAGGGGTCGCCTCGCGGCGACGAGGCGCGAGCTGGAGGCGGTGAGGCGGGACCGTCGTGCGGATGGCGCGTCCTCCAACCAACGTGCGGCCGAAGAGCAGGAGACCGCGCTGCCGGCCGCGAAGGCGCGGGCGATCGACTACACGGTCGAGAAGCTGGGCATCCAATCGTTCGCGAGTCTGGACTTCGGTGAGGCTTTCGGTCAAGCCGCCTTCCACACGATCGACAAGCCGAGCGTCCAGCGCGGAGTCCTCGTCGATGCCCGCGCCAGGCGTCCGCGCGATCATCTGCTAAGCGCGATCGAGCAGGCCGCCGAGCTTCCCGGAATGGAGGTACTGGACGGTACCTTCTCGGATCCGGAGACGGTCACCGAGATCGGACACGTCGATGCCGTGCTTCTCTTCGACCTGCTCGTCCGCATGGTCGATCCCGACTGGGATCGGCTGCTCGAGATGTACGCGCCTGCCACATCGGCCTTCGTGATCGCCAATCCACAGTGGGAGGGCGGGAAGACGACCGTCCGCCTAATCGACCTCGGGCGCGAACGGTACCTCACCGCCGTGCCCCCGTGGCGGAGCCACATCGAACTGTTCGACCGCCTCGACGAATGGCATGAGGGCCAGCAGCGACCGTACCGAAACGCGCTCCATGTTTGGCAATGGGGGCTCACCGACGCCGACCTCGAGCGCAAGATGGACGAGCTCGGCTTCTCGCGTGAGCGCGAGTGGACCTTCAAGCCGCCGCCGAGTACGGAGGGGTTCGTCAACAAGAGCTTCGTGTTCGCACGGTCCGACGGACGCCAAGACCGATGAGCGCGCCCCGGTGCCTCGGGGTTCTCCTCTGCTACAACGACGGGGATCTTCTCGAGGAGTCGATCACCTACCTCCTCGAGCAGAACCACGACCTGATTGCCTGGGATCACGGTTCGACGGACGAGACGTCGGCGATCCTCGAGCGCTTCAGCCCCCACCTCCGCGAAATCCGCTCCGTGCCGCGGGACTTCGACTTCTACGAGCTCTACCCCGCGATGTCCCGCCACCTCGTCGAAAACTACGTCAGCGACTACGACTGGATCTCCTGGCCAGACCAGGATGAGTTCCTCGAGGGGCCTGGTCGCGATGGCTCCTATTACGACTACCTAGTCGAAACGCACGAGTCTGACGTCGACTGGATCGAGTTCAACAACTTCAACTACTGGTGGACCGACGCCGACGATCCGGCCATCGGCGAGGCCACCCGCCGCATTCGCCACTACTCGCTGCGGCGAAACTGTCCGCCACGGATCCGCGCCTGGCGCGCGCGACTCACCAACATCCGGCACTTCAACCACAACTCGCTCGACGGAAACCCCTCCCCCCGCCTCTTCAACCTCCGCCACTATCCGATGCGCTCTCCTTCGCAGATGCGCGCACGGGTGCTGAACGACCGTGCGGGAATGCGCCGCGGAAATATGAACTTCCACTACGAGAACATGCGCCGTCGCCTCGAGTCGCTGCGCATCGCGGCCTCGGCGCTGCACTACGACGACGGGGTCTCAGACCTCGACCCCGACCCGATCTTCGACTGGCGCGAGATCTACGGCCGGTCGCCGGAGGCCACCTGACCCCGGCTTTCGAGCTCGCCGGGCGTCGAATATCCGCATCTCAGCATCTGCGTCCCCGCGACCTCTGCGAAGACGCCACGGTCCTCAAGGCTCCACTCCTGCCACACCGTGGCCGCGCTTGGCCGCGGGCGCGCGCCGAAGCTCGAGTTGAACCTCCTCGAGGCCAGGAAGCGCGCGGGCCCCCGTTCCTCGGCTAGCCCGAGAAAGGCGTGAATGGTCCGGAAGGTTGACTCCGGCGCCGCAACCAGATCCTCGTACCGCACCACCAGCGCACGGCTCGGGTGCGCGTCGCAGAAGGCCATGGCCGCCTCGACGTGGTCGCGCCAAGTTTCGCACGCCGGTCGCATGTCGCTCGCCCAGGCGATGCGCTGCTCCGCGAAGCGCGCGATCGCTGGGCTGTGGCGGGACCTGGCGAAATTGAGCATCGACTGGACCACCTCACGGCCGTCGCGGAGCATGTGGATGAAGCTCGCGCCGGGGAAGATCTCGGCGAGTCTGCCCGCGATCAGCGCGTAGTGCGGTGTGTGATCGATCCACCGGCGGCCCTCGCTGCGACTGGTGATGAGCGCGTTGATTCCCAACCCAACGTACGCGAGGAACTCCTCGCGGCTGACCGACTCGAGCCGAAACAGGGTTGGCCCCGGTGGCAGCATCGCGCCATCGAAGGCGCGCTCGGCGAGTCCGGCCGCAAACAGGTGCGAGTAGAGGTGGGACTCTCCCGAGGCCCAGAGCTCGCTGTGCTCCGCGAGCGAACGCGCGAGCACGGTCGTTCCCGAGCGAGGCGAGCCGACGATGAACAACGGGTTTGGGCAGATCCGAACCAGGCCCGGACCGGCGCCGCCTGCGGGGCCCGCTCGCGGAGTTCGGCTATCGGCCATCATGTGGGACCTCGGCCCTTGCTCGCCCCCCGTTGCCGCTCAGGGCCCCCGCACCATCGGCCGCTCCGCCCAGCAGCTCGGCCTCGCTAACCAGCCCGCAGGCCGCCATCATCTCGCCTGCCGCCTCGCGGAAGGCGCTGCGCTGCTCGGGAAGCCATTCCCGCCATGGCTCGGTCAGCGTTGGAGGCGTCTCCGCGGACCGGCCCGATGCAACGAAGCTCGAATTGATCCGGTGGGTGCGCAGGAATTGTCCGGGCGCGGACTCCTGCGAGATCTCGAGGAAGTCGAGCACCCCACTGATCGCGTCGTCGGGGTCGGTGATCAGGCGCTCGTTGGTGACCGTGAGCGCCCGTTCGGGATGCCGCCGGCAGAACTCCCACGCGATTCGCGTGAACCGCGCCCAGGTCCGGCAGGCGTCGCCGAAATCGTGCGTCCACGCCGGCAGGCGCCCGGCGCTGATCATCCGCTCCGCCGTCTGGGGGTTGTCGAAGACGTTCCGAAAGTTGACCATCGAGTGCACCACCCGGCGTCCGTCCCGGAGGACGTGGATGAAGCGCGCCGACGGGAACATGTCCGCGAGGCGGTCGACGACGAGGGTGTTGGCCGGCGTCTGATCGACCCAGCGCCGGCCACCGGTGGTGGCCGTGAGAAGGGCGTTGAGGCCGAGCCCCAGGTGGGCGAGGAATCGCTCGAGATCGATCCCGTGATTGCCGAGCCAGGTGCCGTCCGGTCGGGAGACCGAGGTCTGGAAGGCGCGTTCGAGGTGACCATCCTTGAGCAGGTAGTAGAAGATGTCCGACTCGGCCTCCGTGCACAGCTCGCTGTGCTGGGCCAGGGACCAGGCGAGAATGCTGGTCCCCGAGCGCGGGGAGCCGATGATGAAGACCGGGTCGGGGCAGGTAGTAGGCCCGCGCGGGAGCCCGGTTGCTTTCGCCGCCGAATGTCCGGGGGCAGCGTCCGAGGAGGCCTCGGCCTCGGCCTCGGCGATCCCCTTCGCGCGCAGGGCGTCGAAAGTCCAGCGATAGAGCTCGTAGAGCTCGCTCCGCGTGGCGTCATCCAACTGGCCGTCCTCCGTGTGGCGCCGCTCGAGCTCGCGGGCCCGATCCATCTTCTCCTCCACCGACGGTGCCAACGAAGGCCAGCTCTCGAGCGCTTCCGCGACGCGGCAGTAGCGCGCGACGGCGGGGTTGTCGTGGCGGCTGTTGAAGAGCCACAGCCCCCGCCCGTGCTTCACGCGGCGCTCAGCGAACTCCTCGAAGGTGATCGGTCTCGCCATGAAGCTCCGCGCGGAACGGGCGTGGGCGACCGCCAGGCCGTGCCTGGCGAGGCGGAAGCCGAGCTCGACGTCCTCGATCGCCTGCAGGTCCTGGTCGAAGATCCCGTGGTGGGTGAGGAGCGAGCGCTTGCAAGACGTGCGGCCCGCCCAAAAGTAGGTGTAGTCGAGGATGTCGCCGTCGGCCATGTTCTGGTAGGCGAAGAGGTGCTGGCCGACGTCGGTGACGTAGGTCATGAGCGGAGTGATCTCGAGCTCGGGAGCCCAGGTGGTGTAGCCGAGCACCGCGACCGTTTCCTCGGGATGTGCGCGGTGGGTTTCGACATGGGCTTCCAGCAACCCGGGATCGGCGAGGTCGTCGTCGTCGAAGAAGAGCACCAGCGGCGCCCGCGAGGCGAACAGGCCGAGGTTCTTCGCCGGCGACGTGCCGGAGTTCTCGATCCGGAAGCAGCACAGCGGAAGCACCTCGGCGAGCCGCGCGCAGACGGTCTGCGTCCAGTCGCTCGAGCCGTCGTCGACCACGACGACCTCGAACTGGGAGGGGGGCAGCGTTTGCGTCGTCAGGCTCCCGAGCGAGCGCTCGAGCAGCGGCGCGCGCTGATGGGTGGGGATGACGACGCTGATCAGCGGACGTTCCCCGACGGCGGTCATTCCTCGGCTCCCACGACCTCGAGGTCGGGTCGAGCATCGTCGCTCCCCAGCAACCGCCGCGCGAACTCGTAGAGCTCGATATCGAGCGCGTTGTCCTCCGCGATCCGGGCGCGAAAGCTCTCCGCAACCTCGACCGGTTCGCTTGCGTTGACGGTTTCCGGTGGCCCGAGCGACCAGCCGAGCTGGGCCTCGAGCTGCGCGCAGAAGGGTTCGAAGCACTCCTGGAGGCCGACGAGGTCGATCCCGGCGAGAGCTTCCTTCGCCAGCTCGAGGCGGGGACGGTCAAACTCGACGGGGGTGAGCATCCATCCCGTCATCTCCTGCGGCGTCAGCGAGAGCATCTTCGTCATGTGGTTGTGGACGAAGCCGTGGAACCGGAACGGGTCGTCGTAGATCTCCTCGAGCTGCTTGCGGCGAGAGGCTCGGTCTTTCTCGCGATGGTGGCGTAGGTACGAGAGGGTGCGCTCGACGGGATCTCGGAGCAGCGTCAGCGTCGTGAAGCGACCCTCGATCAGCTCCGTCGTGCAAAGCGGAAAGTGGCCGGTGATGACTCGGATCTGGTCGCCGCGCGCCGCCAATCGCTCGCGGAGGTGGTCGATCGAGAGCACCAGCACGGTCGGGTCGAAGCCATCCATTCCCCTCGTCGGGTAGACCGCGGGCTCGCCGAAGTGGTTCATCAGTCGCTTCCGCAGGGCGCTTCCCCCGGTCTTCTGCATGTGCATGAAGAAGTACCGTTGCGGCGCCTCGGCTCGGGTCATCGCTCCCCTCCGACGACCTCGAGGACGCGGAAGCACTCCTCGTTGGGAAGGTGGGGATGACTGGCCAGGTATCGCTGCCGATCCGCGTCCGCATCCGACCATTCGTAATGCGCGACGGGCTTGCGGATGCTGTGGTCGATCGGGACGCCGTCGATGATCCCCTGCGCCCGGCCGCGTTCGCGAAGCAGGTGGGACCAGACGTTCTCGAACCCCCACCCCATCGGGTTCGCCTCGTCGAAGGGAAAGACGAGATCGTGGATCTCGCGGCCGAAGCTGACCAGCGGTCCGATCTCCACGAACAGCGTCCGCCGCGCCACCACCCCGCGCTGCTGGAGGACGATCGGAAGATCGACGTGAGAGTTGGGAGTGCGCGCGGGCTGGGCGAGGTCGAGGCCGAGCCCCGCCTGGACCCCAATGAAGAGATCGAGGAATCCGTCGGGAAGGACGATGTCGTCGTCGGTGGTGAGGACGAAGTCGTAGCTCCCGAGGTCCTCGTCCGCGAGCAGCCGGTTGAGGAGCGAGTACTTCGGCGTCGGCTCGGCGATCGCCAGCGCCGTCACGCGCTCGAGCTCCGGGTCGGGACCCCCATCTCCGAGGGCGACCCAACGCTGGCGCACCGTGAGATCGTGGGAGCGATCGAGGATCGCGGCGATGTGCCTGGCGGTGTTCGGCCTTTCGCTCAAATAGACGCCGAGGACGAGAGCCCGCCGCGCTCCCGCGCCGTTGCGGTAGCGGGCGGCGGCCGCGAGCGTGGACGGCTGGAGGTCACGGACCAGCTCGGGCGTGACCTCGAATGGCGCCGCCTCCCTCTCCGTCCGCTGCGCCGCAGACACCTCCTCCGCGCGCGCCGGAGGCGGCGGCGCAGGGCGGCCACCGGGGAGCTCGTACACGATCACGTCCTCGTCCTTTCGGATCCGGCGGCAGGTGGCATCCAGGTGCTTGTCGAGCCCCTCGTAAAAGCCCAGCCACCAGAACGCCGTCCGGGGCAGCACGAGGTGCGTCGCGCCCTGCGCCCGCAGCTCCTCGAGGTGGGCGATGGCCGCCGCGCTATCGGCGGGGTGGTAGCCCGCGTACCTGCCGTCGGGTTCGCGGGGGAAATGCCAGCCGCGCCGTCCCTCGACGGCGAGGAAGCCGTCGTCGCCCCGGCTCGCGACCAGCACCTCGGCGCCCGTCGGCAGATCGGACTCGATGACCTCGCGGACCTTGGCCACCAGGCGGGCGTACTCGGGCTCCCGGGCGATGCCGTCCTCGCCCGCAAGGCCGGCCCCGACCGGCCGCGGCCGGCGCGCCAGGACGGTCTCGAGCACCCGATCGAACCGGGCCTCCACGGTCGATCGTCCGTGCAGCCGGAGGACGTGCCGCCGCCCGCTCAACGCCAGCCGCCGCCACAGAAGCGACCGCCGCGCGAGCCGCTCGATCGCGGCGGCGAACGCGTAGGGATCGTCGGCGATCAGCGCCTGCCGGCGATCGGCGATGCCCAACCCCTCGGCGCCGACGGTGGTGGTCACCGTGGGCGTCCCCGCCATCAGGGCCTGGATCACCTTCCGCTTCGTCCCCGCCCCGTAGCGGAGGGGAACCACGGAAAGCCGGGCGGCATGCAGGTAGGGGACGACCGAGGGCACCCAGCCGACCGTCCTCACATGGGGAAGCCCATCGGCCAGGTCACGGACCTGCTCCGCCGCCCCGGTGCCGACGACCAAGATCTCGTGCTCGGCGAGCACGGACGGGTCGATGCGGGGGACGATTTCCTCGCACAGGTAGGAGGCCGCGTCGCAGTTGGGCTTGTGCAGGAAGTTGGCGAGAAACAGGATCCCGCGCCGCCTCCGCAGCGGGACCGAGGAGCGCGGAAGCTCCTCCAGGTCGGGGAGCGCGACGGCGAGGTTGGGCCGGCCGGCGAGGTCGTTGAGCAGCGCCGCCTCCTTCTCGGAGACGGTGAGAACGCAATCGGCGGCGACGTAAGCGTTGATCTCCCGGGTCAACCTGCGCGCCTGAGTCATCTCCAGCTGCCCCGAGGCGGAGCCGCCGTCGAGGCGGAGCTTGTTGCGCATGATCCGCACGAAGTGAAGGTCGACCGAGTCGATGATCACCCGGGTTCGCGGGAACGCCTGCCGAAGCGAGAGCAGAAAGCGCTCGGCGACGTGCCAGTAGGCGATGATGGCCAGCTCGAACCCCTCCGCGGCGCGCAGCGATTCGATGCTCTCGAGCGGAGCATGGGTCTCGACGCCCCTCTGCTCGAGCTCGCGAACGTAGCGCTCGCGGTCGGCCGACGCGTGCTCGCATCCGAAGGTCACCTCCCAGCCGCGGTCGAGCAGCATGTCGATCAGGTGCGAGACCCGAAGCAGGCCGCTCTCGCGGTCGAACTCGGGCAGGCGGGGGGCGATGACGAGGGCTCGTCCGGCGTTCATCGGCTCGCGCTCCCGAGCGCGATCACTCGCGCCTGCGGCTGGTAGTAGACCGCCGCCCCGGCCCGGCCGGCGCGGAGCGCGAAGGCGACCGCGGCCTCGGCCGGGGGCGTGCCGTCTCCGTCGAAGCCGCCGTTGCGCTCGAAGACTTCGCGGCTCGTGGCCAGGAGCGGCGGCGAGCAGAAGTCCACGCGGCGGACGTAGCGGTACTCGGGCCGATCGGGGTCGTGGTCGCCGGCGCCGCGGTGCCGGTGCGATCCGTCGGGGGCAAGGCTGCCCCCCGCCTCGGCAAGGCTCCCGAGGGACGTGAGGATCCGCGCGCCGACGACGCCTGCGTTGCGCTCCGTGGAGAAGAGGGCGAGGAGCGACGGCAGCCAGTTCGGGAGCGGCACCGCCGGGGCCGTGACGAAGACGTGAAGGCGGTGGTCGGCGCCCGCGATCGCCGTCCGGGCACGCTCGGCGACGCTCGCCCCGGGCGCGGCGTCGATGGCCCTCAGGCGAACGCCGCTGGCTGCGGCCCGGGCGGTCGCCGGTGCGAGCGTCGCCGCCTCGCCGATCATCCTCAGCTCACCGGCGAAGCCATCGTCGAGCGTCTCCGCGACGGCGCCGATGGTCGCCTCCCAGGCGGTGCCGTCGCCAGCCGGGATCAGCGTCACGCACACATCCTCCCCCCAGCCGCTCGCACCCGCCGCCAGCCACTCGACCCCGGACCGCTCGGGAGAGCCTGGGTCGAATTTGATCACGGCGCCGGCCGCAACCCGGCACGCCTCGGCGATCCGTGCCTGGCTCTCGGAGGCGAGGACGACGACATCGACGGTCCGGTCGAGATAGGGGAGCGCCGGCTCCTCCTCGTCCGGGGGAGCGAAGACCGCCACCTCCGGAAGACCTGCGGCGAGTTCGAGCCCGGTGTTCCAATCGAGGATCGAGGGGTCGCGACCGGAGCGCATGCGAAGGGCGGCGACCACCCGCTCGAGCGTCCGAAGGGGCCCGGTCGCGGCTCGGCGGCCGTCGGCGGCGAGCCGGAAGATGGCGCAGCGCTCGTCCTCGACGAGGGGCAGATAGCGCTCCTCGAGGTGGCGTCGGAGGCCGCGGTAGTGGTCGAGCCACCACAACATCGTCGCCGGCAGCAGCAGATGGTCCGCCCCCCGCGCGCGCAGCCCCTCGAGCTGGGCGATGGCGGCCGTGTCCCCGGCGGGGTGATAACCGGCGTAGCGCCCATCCTCGGCCATCGGGAAGTGCCAGGCGCGGGCGGCGCCAAGCTGCAGCAGCGCATCGTCCCCCTTGCCGGCGACGAGGACGGTGGCCCCATCGGGGATCAGCTCGCGAACCCGCCCCTGTATCTCGGCGACGAGCGGATCGCTGGCGCCAGCGCTGGCGCCCGGCGACGGCCCCGTCGACTCATCGACCGGCTCGGGGGGTTCCTGGAGCCGCCGCAGCTCCTCCCGTGCGGCCTCGAGCTCGGCCTCGAGCCGACGCCGACGCCGCTCCTCCTCGGTGCGCGAGCTCGCCAGCCGCTCGACCTCGGCGCGATGCTCGGACCGGAGCCGCTCGAGGTCGGCCTGCCGCGCCGCGCGGAGTCGCTCGAGCTCAGCGCGGCGCTCGGTGCGGAGCCGTTCGAGGTCCGCACGGCGCTCTGAGAGCACCTGCTCAAGGCGGGCGAGACGGCGCCCCGCATCGACTGCCTGAGTGCCGAGCAGGTCGATCATCTCGGTCCCGGCGGTCTTTCTGCGCGGAACAGATAGGCGCAGCGCCACGTAGAACGCCTTGACGTTGAACGGGACCAGCGATGCATCGACCACGTTCGAGGCGGCTGTTCGGTGATGCCAGAGGCCCTCGCTCATCGCAACCCGGATCGCGAGGCGGGCCTCGGCCCTGGCGTCCTTCGACTTGTGGCGCCCGATGAATTTGGCCAACCGGCGGACCGCCGGTTTGGGGTCCGCCATCAGGTCCTCGTAGAAGACGAGGTGGCGGTCTTGCCCCGCGGTGGCGGCGAGCGCGGCGCGCATGTAGGTGAGCCACAGGAGGGCTCCCCGGTCGACAGGCATCGAATCAACCTTGCGGGCGTGAAGCGACGCAGCGACGTCGAGCGGATTGCGCAGGCAGATGACGTAGCGCATCGGGGGAAGAAGGCGCTGCCAGAACGGCGCCGTGAGGCAACAGCGTGGATCCTTGAACCCCCACAGGTCGTAGTCTGAGAAGTCGGCCTCGATCAGCTCGCGCGCCCGCTCGCGGAGGTCGCCGAGCTCGGGCGCATCCTGCCAGCCAGGGGCGAGGTCGGGCGGCTCCGACCACGAGCCGCCGAGGCGGCCGAGGATCTCGTCGTTCAGCTCCTTGATCGGACGGCTTTCCCAGTGACCGGCAGGGTTGGACGAGGCCGGTCGCATCAGATGCTCCTCCGGGCCGAGCTCAAGCCCGAGCACGTTCAACACCCGCGCCACCAGCGACGTGCCACTCCGGTGCATGCCGAGAACGCACACGACCTTCGGCTTGCTCATCCGACCCTCCCCGTCAGGTCGAAGATGACGCAGGTCTCGGGGTCGGAGAAGCTGCGAGCGTAGCTGTGATCGAGGTGCCGACGGAGGCCCTCGTAATGCTCAAGCCACCAGCTCCCGGTCTCCGGGAAAACGATGTACTGGGCGCCTGCCGCGCGCTCCGCCTCGAGCCAGGCGATCGCCTCGCGGCTGTCGGCGGGGTGGTGGCCGGCGTATGCGCCGTCGTCGCCGCGCGGGAAGTGCCAGGCCCGGCGCCCCTCGACCCGCAGCAGCTCGTCGTCGCCGCGGCTGACTACGAGCACCCTCCCATCGGCGGGGACGGCGTCGACCACCGCGCGGCGGACCCGCTCGCCGAGCGCTCGGTAGCTCTCGCTCTGACGGCGTCGGTAGGGCAGCCACGGCGCCTGCCACTTGTCCTCGAACCGGGCCTTGTTCGCCTTCAGCAGGCGGGCGTACTCGCCGGTCGGCACGAGCTTGCCGAACGAGGTCTCGCCGAAGTGATGGACGAACGCGTCGTCGGCGCAGAGCAGTCGACGGCCGGCCTCGCGGACGCGCCGGGAGTAGTCGTCGTCCTCCAGAAGCCCGGTCTCGAAGCGCTCGTCGAGCGGGCCAACTTCCTCATAGAGCGATCGCTGCATCGCCACGCAGAACATGGTCAGGGTCGGGATCTCGAACGCCGCGCCGGAATATCGGTCGGCGCGAGTGGCGGCGAATCGCTCGAACTCGCCCCAGGTGCGGTAGTCGGCATCGATCTGCGCCTCGTTGCCGATCCGGTTCGTGGTCGGACCCACCATGCCCACGCCCGGGGCGTCAAGGTGCGCCACAAGCCGTCCGAGCCAGCCGCCGCTGACGGCGGCATCGTCGTTGAGCAAAACGAGCACCTCCGCAGTGGCCAGCGCCGCGCCCTGGTTGCAGGCGGCCGCGAACCCTCGGTTGGAGGTGTTCATCACCGGCCGCACGTTCGCGTTGAGCTCCGCGAGCCTGGCGATGAACGCGGGCGTCCCATCTCGCGAGCCGTTGTCGACGACGATTAGCTCACACGGCCGCTCGGTGAAGGCGAGGACGCTCTCAAGGCAGACGCGCAGGAAGGGAAGGTTGTCGCGGGTGACGACGACGACGCTGGCCGCCGCGGGCTCGGTCGAGCTACAGGGAAAGGCCGGCACCGGCCGATCCAGGATCGCGCGCAACGTCGCGTCCTCGAGGCGGGTCGGGAGCCTCGAGACCGGGGTCAGCACAAGGTGGTCGGGGAACGGCATCGGACGCGGCGGACGGTATGCGGAAGCAAGCGCGCTCATCGGCTGTAGTGCAGGAGCTCCACCCGGTGGATGCCGGCAAATGACTGTGCGTCGACGAGGTGGGCGCCCGCGGCTCGGGCGACCGAGTTTGCCTGCGGCACGAGTACCGGCGCGGGGACGACGACGTAGATGTTCTTCGCCCGTGGCCAGGCCTCCGGCGTGAGCTCATGGGTCAGGGGATAGCCGCTGAGGTAGATGCTGAGGTCCTGCATCTGTTCGGGCGCGCGGAAGACCGTCGGCTCGACGACCGGCGTGCCCGGTGGCGCCTCGCGCTCGATGGCGGCCGCCGCCGCCTTCATGCCCGGGCGCGGGTAGTCCGCGAGCATCCTGATGCTTCCGATCAGGGCAGCGAGCACGACGAGCGCACCAACCGCCATCGACGCTCGCCGCGGGAGGGCCACGATGCCGATCGCGAGGAGCACGCAGACGTACGGCAGGATGCTGATCAGGATGCGCTCGAGGTAAATCTGAGCGCCGACGATGCTGAAGCCGAGAACGAGCAGCGGCACGGCGATCGCGATGAGGGCGAACAGCCGAAGCTCGCGGCGGGCGCGCGGC
>JBKPNB010000213.1:0-3191 GCA_046732395.1 Actinomycetota bacterium
AGAAGTAGCGAACATAGCTGTACTCGCGGACCCGCCCGCTCGGAAGCCGGGTGCGGAACCGGTTCACCGACATCCGTCGGAATGAAGGAGCCCGCGAAGCAGCGAGGTCGGGTGGTCGTGCGTAACCTCGCGCTGCCAACGTTCGAGCTCGATTCGGCGGTGGTGCTTTCTACCCCGCCCGAGTCCCTGCGGGAAGGCGAGAGCCCACACCGGATGGCTGGCGAGCAACGCGACGCAGACCGGCCGAGGCGCATGGGGCACGTTGATCCCAGGGACCGTTGTCCGGATCGCCCGGGCAGCATCGTGATGATCCGTGGGTAGCGGGCATCGGGCGTCAACACGAGCTGCGGCGATGCGCGAGCGCGACAGATCAGACAGCCGTCGCCGAGGAACAGGCAGAGCAGGTAGGCGTAGGTCGCCGGGTTGCGGCGGCCGCCAAGCGACGGAACGCGGCGTGGATGACAGTTTGGCGCTCGGATGCCGCTCTTCGAAGCCTCTCGACAGGGTCATGCGGATCGAACTAATGTTCGCGTGTGCCGCGGACGGAACCGCGCGCCGTCGGGCGCCTCTATGCTCCGAATCCCGTCTGGGGGAGTGAGTTAGCGGTCCATTCGCCCGGTCTCCAAAACCGGGAACCCGGGTTCGAATCCCGGCTCCCCCGCTGTATCGGCCGAGCCCGCGGCGGCCTGTGCTCCCCGCTACCCTTCGACCCGTGTCCAGGTTTGCGGGACAGCTTGGATGGTCGAGGGCTACCTGGATTGTCGGGCTCGCAGCGATGATCGCCTGCTGCGCGCCTGCGCTCGCGGCCTCGACCGCGCCCGCTCGCGCCGCGGCGCCCGCCTGTCCGCATGCCTCCGCCGCGCCCGGTCAGGCGACTCCCGAGGAGCTTCGCCATGCGACGCTCTGCCTCCTGAACCACGCTCGCCACAACGCCCCGCCGCTCGCCGCCAACCACGACCTCACACGGATGGCGCGGAGGCACGACAAGAAGATGCTCGCGCAGGACTGCTTCGAGCACCGCTGCCAGGGCGAGGCTCGGCTGCGGAAGCGCCTGCGGCGCAGCGGCTACCTCGACGGCGCGGACACCTGGCGCTATGCCGAGGGGCTCGGCTACGAGACCACGCCGGCACAGATGGTCCGCGCCTGGCTCGACCACGACAACGAGGCGGCCGACCTCCTCAGCCCGAAATACACCGACGTCGGGATCGGCATCAGGTCGGGCGCGCCCGAGCCCGGCGTCGACGGCTCGAAGTTCGTCACCTACGTCATCGACCTCGCCTCCCGCCGGCCGGCGGGGTAGATCCAGCCATCCCCGAGCCGGCCCCGGCGCCGTCCATATAATCGACGGCCCGTCCGCGCGGGCGTGGTGTAACGGTTGCACAAGAGCCTTCCAAGCTCTCAGTGCGGGTTCGATTCCCGTCGCCCGCTTCCGGCCCGCGTGGCCGGCACATACGGGGCGTGGCGCAGCTTGGTAGCGCGTTCGGCTGGGGGCCGAAAGGTCGCCGGTTCAAATCCGGCCGCCCCGATTAAATACCTGCAAATACCCATCTTTTTTCAACGCCGGAATCAGGGAACGCGCGTTCGGGGTCCAATCTGAGGTTTCGCGCTAGGCGAGGACGCCAAAGCGGCGCTGCGCAGCGCCGCTCTGGCGTCTTCGAGAAGCGGCCAGCCCTAGACCGGGATGGCCCGGCGCTGCGCGGCCCGTCGCCGTCGAGCCACCTCGGCCGCTCCCAGGTAGGAGAACGGCTGCGCCGCCGCCGACGGCGACGTAGGTCCAGTCGAAACCGCCCGAAGGCGATTCGGCGGAAACCGGGGTCGGTTGCGCCAGCCGAGTCGCGTCGCGTCGCGCGCGGCAGGCGAGCGCAGGTCGACGAGGGTCGTCGCCGGCGTAGCCAGGGACGCGTCGCGGGCGTCCGCCGGGGAAATCCTCGGGAGGGCTCCGGTCGACACCTTCGCCCACTTCCGGGAATACCCGCCGGCGGAGTTCAGGGACGTCGTCAAGCCCAACTTCGACACGCTCTACTCACCGGCCTGGCTCGATCTGCGGGGGGAGCCCCGGATCATCTCGGTGCCGGCGACCGACGATTACTACCTGATTCCGGTCTACGATATGTGGACCGACGTCTTCGCCTGCCCCGGCACGCGGGTCGACGGCGGGGTTAAGGCGGACTACGCGATCTGCGCCCCTGGCTGGGACGGCGAGCTTCCCGACGGAGTCGTGCGGTTGCAGGCGCCGACGCCGTGGGCCTGGACGATCGCGCGGGCGAAGGCGAGTCCGGCCACCTACGAGCAGGTCAACGTCTTCCAAGATCAGCTCGCGATCACGCGCTGTCGCAGTGGCCCGGCCCGGCGGCGCCGACGCGCGGCACCGTCGACCCCGCGGTGGACGGCAGGACGCCGCCGCTGCGGCAGGTGTTCGACCTCGACGCGGCCGGGTTCTTCGGCGAGGCGAGCGAGCTCCTGAAGACCATCCCGCCCCACCTCACCGATACCCCCGGCCCCGGCCGGATGAGCCGGATCGGGATCGTGCCCGGCGAGGACTTCGACCTCGGCTCCGCGCCGGCGGGGGTGCGCGAGGCGCTGGAGGAGGCGGTCCCGGCGGCGATTGAGAAGATCACCGCCCGTCAGCGGACGATCGCCCCTCCCATCGACGGCTGGATGTCGATCACCGAAAACATCGGGGCCTGGGGGACCGGGTACCTGAGGCGGGCCTGCGTCGACCTGATCGGGCTCGGCGCCAACCTCGCCGAGGACGCCGTCTACCCGGTCTCCTACATCGACGGCGACGGCGATCCCTACGACGGGGCCAACAGCTACGTCCTTCACTTCGACGCCGACGCGTTGCCCCCAGCCAAGGCCTTCTGGTCACTGACGATGTACGACGAGGAAGGCTTCCCGGTACCCAATGCGATCAATCGCTTTGCGATCGGGGATCGCGACGAGCTCGCGTTCAACTCCGACGGCTCGCTCGACTTGCACATATCCGCCACCGAGCCCGAGCAGGGGACGGCAAACTGGCTGCCGGCCCCGAGCGGCTCCTTCAATCTCTGCCTCCGCCTCTATTACCCGGAGGCAAGCGTGCTCGACGGAAGCTGGACTCCGCCAGGAGTACGGCGGGCTTGAGTCGGTTTCAAATACCGTCCGGTTAGGGCGACTGGGACGCCTCGATCACTTCGCGGTCTCGGTCCAGC
>JBKPNB010000214.1:0-2527 GCA_046732395.1 Actinomycetota bacterium
GCCCGATCCTCCGCGCGGGCCACGTCGCGCTGGCCTTCATCTGCGCGCTGCTGTGGTCGGCGGGCCTTACCGCAGCGCTCCGCGCCGCCGGCGATCCGGCGACGGCGGCGAACCCGCTCGTCGCGGTGGTGGCCGTCGCCGCCGTCATCGTCCTCGCCCATCGCGAGCGCATCGCCCGTCGCCACGAGCTGCTCTCGTTAGCGGGTAGTAGCTGACGCCACACTAGGATTTTGGCGCCGGCTGTGGGCGCCGGCCCGGCGCGAGAGGAGCCAAGCCATCAGCGTCCTGCGAAACCTTGAAGCGCGCATCGAGAGCCTCGTCGAAGGCGTGTTCAGCCGTGCGTTCTCGTCCCAGGTGCAGCCGGTGGAGATCGCCCGCAAGCTGGCGAAGGAGATGGACGCGCACCGCACGCCGTCCGTCTCGCGGGTCTACGTGCCGAATCAGTACACGGTCTGGCTCTCGCCCGAGGATCACGGGCGGATCGAGGGCTATGAGCGCTCGCTGGGGCAGGAGCTCTCGGGCTATCTGCTCGAGCACGCGCGCCGCAACGACTACGCGCTCCTGACCCGCCCGGCGATCGAGCTCAAGGTCGACGACCGGCTGCGCCTCGGCGAGTTCGGGATCCAGACCCGGCTCGTCAAGCCTCCCGCCCGGCACGGCGAGGGTCCCTCGCAGGGCGAGGAGGGCCACACGATGGTCTACTCGGTGCCACCGAAGCCCCAGCGCCAGCGCGACCGGCGCCCGGAGGAGCGGTTGGTCGACACCAAGGCGATCGTGTCCCTCGACGATCGCCGCTACGTCCTCGACGGTCCGGTCGCGGTCATCGGCAGATCGCGGGAGTCCGACTGCGTGATCGCCGATCCGAACGTCTCCCGCCGCCACGCCGAGCTCCGCCGCGCCTCGAACGGGGACTGGCAGATCGTCGACCTGGGCTCGACCAACGGGGTCAAGGTGAACGACCGCAGGATCGATCGCTCCCGGCTCGCTCCGGGCGATGAGGTGACGCTCGGGACGACGCGATTCACATTTGACATTGAGCAGTGAGAGGAGGAGAGCCGAGCGCCGATTGAGCGCTTTGGTAGCCCATGGGGTACCAAATCGATCAATGGCCGAGCGCCGCCGCCCTCACCTGCCCCACCCCGGTCCGCGGCACCCGCGCCGCCGGGTTTAGCCTCCGCGCTCGCGGCAAGGCGTCGAGCTCCCGCGCGCCATGAACACCGATCCGATAGCCGTCGGCCTCAAGTTCGCCTTCCTCGCGATCCTCTACCTGTTCCTGCTCTGGATCGCCCGCAGCGCGCTGCGTGAGCTGCGGACGACCGCGAAGCCGGCCCCGGAGGCGACCGGCGTCCACCCGATCGGCCCGGGCGGGCGGGCGGCGGCGACCGACGCCTGGCTCGTAGTCCACCGCGGGGGCGGACTGGAGCCCGGCGAGCGGTTCGACCTGTTCGGCGGGATCACGATCGGGCGCTCGTCGGAGGCCGACGTGCGGATCGAAGACCGCTTCGCGTCGGGCATCCACGCACGCATCTACTCTCGCGGACCGAGCTACTACGTTGAGGACATGAACTCGACCAACGGCACGTTCCTGAACGGCGGCCGGCTCGACGGGGAGGCGCGGCTCGGCGACCTCGACGAGGTGCGGATCGGCGACACCGAGTTCAGGTTCGAGCTCGAGGTTCCGGGCGCCGAGTAGGAGTGGTGAGGCACCACAGATGCTGAGGATCGCCGAGGAGGCCTTCCGCTCGGACGTCGGGCGACAGCGGAGCGCCAACGAGGACTCCTATTTCGCCCGGGCGCCGCTGTTCGCGGTCGCCGACGGAATGGGCGGGGCGCAGGCCGGGGAGGTGGCCTCGCGGATCGCGGCCGAGTCGTTCGCCCCCGACGAGGGCTGGGAGGGATCGCCGGAGAGCTACCTGCGCTCGATCGCCAAGGGCGCGAACGAGCGGATCCACCGCCTCGCGCAGGCAGACTCGACCCGGTCGGGGATGGGGACGACGCTGACGGCGGCGCTCCTCGACGGCGACGACGTGAGCCTGGCGCACGTCGGCGACAGCCGCGCCTACCGGTTCCGTGACGGGCAGCTCAAGCTCCTCACTTCGGACCATTCGCTGGTCGAGGAACTCCGCCGCCAGGGCCGCCTCACCGACGAGCAGGCCGAGGACCACCCGCAGCGCTCGATCATCACCCGCGCGCTCGGGCCCGAGCCGGACGTCGTCGTCGACACCATGACCTACCGGGCGCGGCCCGGCGACGTCTACCTGCTCTGCTCGGACGGGCTGACGACGATGGTCAAGGAGGACCGGATCGCCGCGATCCTGGCAGACGCCGACGAGCTCGTCGCGGCCGTCGAGCGCCTCGTCGAGCAGGCGAACTCGGCCGGCGGGCGCGACAACATCACCGTCGTCGCCTTCCGCCTCGAGGAGGCCGCGGTGGCGGCCGCGGCGGCCGACGGCGCGACGCTCGTCGGCCCAACCGCCGAGGAGGCCGGACTGAGCCCCGCCGCGCTCCGCTCGGCCGAGCGTCAGGA
>JBKPNB010000215.1:0-2930 GCA_046732395.1 Actinomycetota bacterium
CCGTAGGTCCTCCGCGGGCCCAGATCAGGTCCCAGCGCGCCTCGATCGCGAAGCGCGTGAAGAAGTTCTTCGCGGGCCCAGAAGCAGGCCGCCAGGGCGGCGGGGGCTCGCGGGTCGCTGACGGGAGCCAGCTCCAAAACCCGTTCAGCGACCTGGCGCCGACCTCGACGACGCCGTAGGCGCCCTACTCGCCGCGGAGGGCGTCGAGGGCGGACGGGGCCCAGTCGCCGAGGTACGGCGGGGTCCAGTCGCTACTCAGCCGGACGTCCGGCAGCGGCTTCGCCTCGAGCTTCGCCGCCAGCCGCTCGAGTAGCCAGATGTCGTAGATCCACCCGCCGAGGAAGTCGCGCGAGATACCGCGGCTGGCGACGATCCCCTTCGACCCGCCGACGATCCGCAGCTCGTGCCAGACGTCGGGCGAGGGGGAGAGGTCGGCGATCACGCCCATGACCTCGCCGGGAGCAACGTCGCTCGGGACGAGCCTCCCGTCGTCCGCTCGCAGCTCGAACTCGGGCGCATCGACGCGGACGGTCGTGATGTGGCGGAGCTTGCGGCCTTCGACCCCGGGCATGGTCGTGTCGCCGATCTGGCCCTGGCGGACGAAAACCTGGTGCCCGTTGCGCTTCCCCATGATCACCTGCGGTCGACCGTGGCGGGAGCTGTCGGTGGGGGTGTACCCCTCGTGCAGGGTGAGCCCGAGTCCCGCGATGTCGTTCGGCTCGCCCTCGGCGTCGAGCTCCGGCACCTCCGCGACCCGGAGGGCGGCGAACAGCTCGCTGACGGGAACCTGGCCGCCGTCGACGATCTCGGCCGCCGACCCCGGGGCCCGCGCCGAGGGGTCGCCCCCGGCGAGCGGCCCGTGAAGCTGGCGCATCGCGAGCGAGCGCCGCCGTAGCGCATAGGCGATCAGAACCCCGACCCAGGCGATGATCACGATCGCAACGACTTCGCCGGACATGTCGTGATCCTACGCCCGATCGGCGCCGCGCCGCCAGATCTCGCGCCACGGGTTCCTCGCTCCCATCAGTCGCCCCAGGGGCCGTTAGCTAGGCCCTCGACTGAGGCGGGCAGAACCCCGGTCTCGGGCGTCACCAGGCCGAATGTGGGCCGTAGAAGTCCCCGCCCCAGGGGGCAAAACCCGCCGGGCTCACAGCCGGCCTGAGACCGGCTTCTCGTTGCCGTATTCGGTCTTAGAGGCCTTCAATGAGCTTCGCTTTCGCTGCATCGAACTGCTCTCTCGAGAGGAGGCCTTGCTCAAGGAGCTTCGCGAGCCGTTCGAGCTGATCAACCGGATCCGCGGCTCGCGCAGGCGTCGCGCTGGCCCGGCTGCGAATGGCGCCATAGAGCCGTGAAAGCTCTATTCGTAGGTCATGGGGAGTCGCGTCGCGGCAGAGAAGAATCAACTCGCCCTCGGGCCACTGGAACCCCACGACGGTCTCAATTGCTGCCCGCGTGGTCAGAGCATTCAAAATTCCCGCTGCGACTGCGCCTGGCAGATGAAGCCGTGGGGCGTGTAGTAGGCCTGGTATTTCTTGGCGCAGAACTCGCCGGTGTGCAGATGGCTCGGAGGAGGAGGACCGGCAAGCGCGGTGTCTCCATAGAACGGGGCGCCCGCGATGGCCGCCGGCGCGCCGACAGCGAGCAGCTTCCGGACGATCGTCATTCGCTTGCTCCTCGGGCGGCAGCCTTCCGCTAGCAGGGCCGGTGCAGCTTGCGGTCGTAGTGGTGCTTAGCGGCCTGATCTTCCTGACCCGCGCAGGTATTTATTGCCGTGATGGCGCGC
Organism: Actinomycetota bacterium; assembly: GCA_046732395.1. Taxonomy (GTDB): domain Bacteria; phylum Actinomycetota; class Thermoleophilia; order Solirubrobacterales; family 70-9; genus JAWVFM01. Next base: position 1,784 of record JBKPNB010000215.1, read on the forward strand.
TGCGCTTCGCTGTACGCGATCGCCTCGGAGGTCTCCACCGTCCGCCGCAAGGTTGGCGGAGCGCCCGGACGGCAGGCTTAGGTACGGCCAAGGCCGCCCGTCTAAACGGGTCAAACAGCGAGCCTCGCGTCCCCCGGGGCACTACCCAGCGCCGCGCATCCAGGGCACCCGGAACGGGGCGAGCCAGTCGTGCTGGATCGTCGGTTCGAGAAGGACCATGTCTGCGGCGGTGAGGAGCGAGTAGTACTTCCGGAACAGCTCGCCAACTAGGTCGATCGCATCATGGACGTCGTTGAGCGTGAGCTCGCTTCGGGCGAGGTCGATCCGGGGTCCTCCGGAGTCAGCCCCGGATCCTCGGAGTGTGCGATGTGCTTATCGACGTGCGTCTTCACCGGCTTGGAGCCATCGAGCAACCGAAGCAGGTCTTTGGCCGGGATCACGGGATCGAGGTAAGCGCCGGTCTCCCCACCGTAGTTCTCATCCCATTGGCGCCGCGCAAATCCTCGGTCCTCCTCGTCCATGGAGGTCCACAGACCGAGCCACTACTCGGAAGTCAAGCGCCTCGGGTCCCCGCCAACCCCCGTGCAAGAGCTTGGCCAGACTCGCCACGCCGCGGCTGACATCGGCTTGGCGCCGAACCGCGCTGGCTTGAGTTTCCGGGTAAACGTCGAAATAGTGCTGCCAGAAGGCAGAGGGAGGGAGCGTCCCGTTTTCCTCGATGACGCGAGTGAGCCCCCGCCAGATCTGACGATGGTGATACATCGTGATCACGCCGCCTTTGATCGGGCCGTCGATCCAGCGCGTCCACTTCTCGATCCGCTCGTCGCCCATCGCCGCCGGCATTTTCGCCGAGCGGTGCGCGCGGACGGCTCAGACTCAGCCTGCGGCCGTCCTATGCCGGGACCCGCTCGGGACCCACTTCATTCGATGAAGCAAGCGAGGAACGAGAAACAGCGCTATTGCAGGGCTTTCTCGATGGGCCGGGGAGGATTCGAACCTCCGTCCTGCGGATTATGAGTCCGCTGCTCTGACCGACTGAGCTACCGGCCCCGGTCGCGATTATCGCTGTCGGCCTATGGTGAGCGACCGAGGCGACGCGATCGAGGAGGCGGCGGATGGCGACCGAGCGGGACTACGAGATCAGGCT
>JBKPNB010000216.1:0-3898 GCA_046732395.1 Actinomycetota bacterium
GATGAGCATCTGATGGCCCCGCTCGTCTGGTTCGTGGTCGGCATCGCGCTCTGGCACTTCACCGTGTTCCTCCCCGACCGCTTCTGGGGCGGGATCGTCGGGGCCCTCCTAGGGGCGATCGCAGGCGCGATGGTGAGCGGCGCGATCGTCCAGATCGCCTCCGGGCGGACGGTCGGCGACACCGACTTCGGGACCGTGCTCGTCGCCATCCCGGGAGCGCTGATCGGCCTGGCGGTGATCTACGCGATCGGGATGCGGGCCGACGCGGCGGCCGGCATCGAGCGCTGAGCGCGCGCTGACGCCGCAGGCGGGCGGCTCAGCGTCCGGCGAGCTCGGCCTCGATCCCGTCGAGCAGCCACTCCAGGCCGCGCTCGAAGTCTCCCTCGGGCGGCGCGCCGAAGCTGGCGCGCCCGCGGGCGGCGATCGCCGCCCCGAGCAGCGGGAGCTCGCCCGCTGCGAGCGCCGCCTCGACCTCGGGATCGGGCTCGAGCTCGCCACGCGGTTGGCGGCCACCGGCGCGCCTCTGTCTCACCCGGGCCCGGATGGCGTGGCCGATCGTGTAGTCGTCGACCGCCAGCAGGATCGCTCCCTTGGTCTCGTCGTCGACCTCGAGCGAGGCGACGGCCCGGAGCGACTGCTCGATATGGCGCATCGTGTTGAGCCGGGCGCGGGGGCGGTGGGCGATCGTCTTCAGTACCCAGGGATGGTTGTGAAGCGCGTCGCGTGTTCGGGTCGCGATCGCCCGCAGCGCGACGCGCCAATCGTTGGGGAGCGACGCGGGAACGAGCATCTCGCGGCTCACCTCGTCGCGCATCAGGTCCAGGAGCTCGTCCTTGTCGGAGACGTAGGAGTAGAGGGTCATCGTCCCCAGCCCGAGCTCGTCGGCGAGGTTGCGCATCGACACCGCGTCGAGCCCGCCGCGGTCGGCGATCCGCACCGCCGCCGCGACGACCTCCTGCCGTCGCTCCAGCGACCTCTCGACCCTGACGGCCATGTCCTCGTACACTGTACTAGAATCCTCGTACGTCGTACGAGAGAATTGGTGACCCGGAGCAGCGTGTGAACGAAGCCGCCAGCAGCTCAGCCCAGACCAACGGCGGCCGCGGTCCGGCGGCTACGCCGCCGGCGATCGTCGTCGACGGGCTTGCGAAGTCCTACGAGGACGTCGAGGCGGTCCGGGGCGTCCAGTTCGAGGTCGCGACCGGTGAGGTGTTCGGGTTCCTCGGCCCGAACGGCGCCGGCAAGACGACCACCATCAACATGCTTTGCACCCTGACCAACCCGACGGCTGGGGCGGCGACGGTGGCCGGGCACGACGTCGTCGCCGAGCGCGACGAGGTCCGCCGCCACATCGGCCTCGTCTTCCAGGACACGACGCTCGACGGCTACCTGAGCGCCGAGCAGAACCTGCGGATGCACGCCGAGCTCTACGGGGTGGACTCATCGCTGGTGGCCCCCCGGATGCGCCAGGTGCTGGAGATGGTCGGGCTCTGGGAGCGCCGCGCCTCGCCGGTCCTGACGTTCTCCGGCGGCATGCGCCGGCGCCTCGAGATCGCCCGCGGGTTCATGCACTCGCCCCGGGTGCTGTTCCTCGACGAGCCGACGATCGGCCTCGACCCCCAGACCCGGAGCTCGATCTGGCGCTACATCGCCGAGCTCAAGGAGGCCGAGGAGATCACGATCTTCATGACCACCCACTACATGGACGAGGCGGAATTCTGCGACCGGATCGCGATCATGGACCAAGGCGAGATCGTCGCCCTCGACACTCCCGGCGCGCTCAAGGCCGCGGTCGGCGCCGACCGGATCAGGATCGAGACCGACGACGATCGGGCGGCGATCGAGGCGATCGGAGACCGGTTCGGGATCGAGGCCCAGGTCTCGGAGGGCGCCGTCACCTTCGCTGTTCCGTCCGGCGAGCAGTTCGTGCCCCGGCTGTTCGACGAGCTCGGGGTTCCGATCAGGGCGGTCAGCGTCGCCCGCCCGACGCTCGACGACGTCTTCATGGCCCACACCGGCACGACCATTCGCGACGCCGAGGAGTCGCCGGAGAAGCTCCGCAACAAGATGATGATGCAGGTCGTGACCGGGGCGCGGCGATGAGGCCGCCCTCCGACGCGGCGATCGCGATCCCCGCCGGCGGGCCGAGCGACGTCGTCCGCGTCCACGTCCCGGCCCGCAGCCTGGCGAGCGAGCTGAGGGCGATCAAGATCGTCTGGCGCCGGGAGCTGATCCGGTTCCGAAACGATCGGATGCGGATCATCACCTCCCTGGTCCAGCCGCTGCTGTTCCTGTTCGTGCTCGGGGCGGGCCTCCAGCAGCTGTCGGCGGCGAGCACCCACGGGGTCAACCTCAAGACCTTCATCTACCCCGGGATCCTCTGCATCGCGGTGATGTTCACCGCGATGTTCTCGGCGGCGTCGATCGTCTGGGACCGGGAGTTCGGGTTCCTGCGCGAGATGCTCGTGGCGCCGATCCGCCGGAGCTCGATCGTGATCGGCAAGTGCCTCGGCGGCGCGACGGTGGCGAGCCTTCAGGGCGTGATCCTGATCTGCCTCGCGGGGCTCGTCGACGTCCCCTACGACCCCGTGCTGATCCTCGGCATCTTCGCGCTCCAGCTCCTGCTCGCCTACAGCATCACCGCCTTCGGGGTCATGGTCGCCGCCCGGATCAAGCAGATGCAGTCGTTCATGGGCGTGATGCAGATGATCATCATGCCGATGTTCTTCATCTCCGGCGCGCTCTTCCCGGTCGCCAACCTGCCGGGGTGGCTGGCGGTGCTGAACCGCCTCGACCCGCTCACCTACGCGGTCGACCCGATGCGCCGGCTGGTCTTCGACCACCTCGACATCAGCGCCGCGGCGAAGCACGCCCTCGACCCCGGCGTGACCTGGTGGGGCTGGCACGTCCCGGTGCTGCTCGAGGCCGCGATGGTCCTCATCCTCGGCCTGGGGATGATGGCGATCGCGATCTGGGAGTTCAACGCGAGCGAGTAGGGGGGAAGATTCCGTCCGGGGCGCGGCCTTTGCTTGGGGGCCGTGGCCACCCCCGCGCCGACCTTCACCCTCGCCCCCTACGACTACGCCGAGGCGCGGGCGCTCGAGCGTGAGCTCGGTGTCGCCGAGCCGGTCGCCGTCGCCCTCGTCCGCCGGGGCTACCGAACGCCGGACGAGGCGCGCGCCTTCCTGACCGCCGACGAGGTCCACGACCCGTTCGAGTTCGCTGCGATGGCGGAGGTGGTGGAGCGGCTGAGGTCGGCGGCCGCCGCGGGCCGCAGGATCACCATCCACGGCGACTACGACGTCGACGGGACGATGGCGACCGCGATCTGCGTCCGCGCCCTCCGCGAGCTCGGCGCCGACTGTGACTGGTACATCCCGTCGCGGCTGGAGGACGGCTACGGGCTGACCGCCGCCACCCTCGAGCGCCTACGGGAGCGGGGGACCGAGCTGCTGGTAACCGTCGACTGCGGCATCGCCAGCGCGAGCGAGGTGGAGGGCGCGCTCGCGGCCGGAATCGATGTCGTGGTCACCGATCACCACCAGCCGCCGGACGCGCTCCCTCGTTGCCCGGTCCTGCACCCGGTCGTCTCCCGCTACCCCTGTCGGGACCTCTGCGCGACCGGCGTCGCCTACAAGCTCGCCGCCGCCCTGCACGGACCCGAGTGGGCCGAGCCCGATCTCGACCTGGTCGCGCTCGCGACCGTCGCCGACATCGTGCCGCTCCGCGGCGAGAACCGCGCGCTCGTCCGCCGCGGCCTCCAGGTCGCGCGGCGCGCGCTGCGCCCGGGACTGCGGGCCCTGTGCGCCGCCGCCGGCGTCGAGCCCCACCGGCTCGACGAGGGCGACCTGGCGTTCCGGCTCGGGCCGCGGATCAACGCGGCCGGGCGGCTCTACCG
>JBKPNB010000217.1:0-3823 GCA_046732395.1 Actinomycetota bacterium
GCCCGCGGCGGTTCTCGCCGACCGCCTGGAATCGATTGCGGCTGGTGGCGGTGCTGGTCGTGTTCGTCGTCGCGCTGTTCTCGTTCGAGGTCGGCGAGAAGAGCGTGCGCGGTTCGCCGACGTGGACGCAGGCGGTCGATCAGGGCCGGCTCCGATGCGCCGCGACCAATGCGGCCGATGTGAGGATTCCGGTCGCGCCGCGCCTGGTGCCGTTCCCCTATTACGCCCGGCTTCCGTGCAGCGAGTTGCGCGGCGGCTGACGGACGGCGCGATCGGCCGCGCGCCTACCGGCAGATCTCGCCGCCCGCCGGTTCGCGCCGAGCGAGCTTCTCAGTCGCCCACCGGCGAGGGGGCGATCTCGCCCCGACCGGCGCGCTGGAGGTCGGCCGGCAGATGGACCCCGAGGCGGCGGGCGAGGACCTCGAGGCGGATCCGCCAGGCGATGATCGCCGCCCGCTGGCGATCGGCGGTGTGCGGGAGCTCGTCGAAGGCGCGATCAGGGAGCGCGGCGGTCAGGGCGCTCAGGTAGGAGTCCTCGAGGACGTAGGTGTGGGCGTAGGCGGCCGCGGCGGCGCGGAGATCGTCGGGGATCGGGTGGATCGCCGCCACCCGCGCCGCGTAGGCGGCGAAGGTGCGCTCGAGCCGCCCGAAGCGCCGTCGCGCGATGCGGGGGCCGATCCGGTGCTCCCGGTAGGCGCCGAGGATCGGATCGGCGCGGTCCAGGAGCCGGTTTACGGCGAGCCGGAGGGGTTCGACGCGGTCGACGTAGGCACGGAGCTCGCCCGCGGGCGACCCGGATCGGTCCGAGCTGCTGCCGCAGGCGGCGACGCCGAAGGCGACGGCCGCGAGGAGTGCGAGCGCCCGCCCGCGCGGGGCAAGCGCCCGCCGGCTGGCCTCCTCAATATCCGTAGCCGCCGCCTCCGCCGCCTCCGCCGCCTCCACCGGACGCGTTCGAGCCGCCACCGCCGCCGCCGCCGCTGGTGGTCGCGGTGTGGGTGGAGGTCGAGCCGCTCGCCTGGCTGCCCTGATCGCCACCGGAGCTCCCGCTGCTGCTGCCGCCGCTCGAACCGCCGCATCCCGCCGCCGCCACGGCGATGGTCGCCGCGGCCACGAGCACCGCCGATCGGATCCTCCACGCGTTCATTCGAACCTCCTCGTCTCGGTGTACGGATTACTGCCGAGATGGGTCGCCTGGTTCAACGTGCGAAGATCGGCCCGTGCCGCGACCGAACATCTTCAGCGCCGAGATGACCTACGACGACGCCGACCCGCCCGGCTACCGCGCGGCCTACGCGCGGGTCGGCCAGGAGGCCGGCGGCAAGGACCTCTCGGTGAAGCTCTACGAGATCCCGCCCGGCGAGAGCCTCTGCCCCTACCACTACGAGTACGAGGAGGAGTGGCTGATCGTCCTCGACGGGACCATCACCCTGCGGACCCCCGAGGGCACCGAGGAGATCGAGCGCGGCGACGTCGTCTGCTTCCCCGCCGGGCCGGCGGGGGCCCACAAGACGACCAACGAGGGCGAGGCGACCGCCCGTCTCATCATGTTCTCGAGCGCCCGGGAGCCCGCGGTCGCGGTCTACCCGGACAGCGACAAGATCGGCGTCTGGCCCGGAAACCCCGACGACAAGGTGATGCTTCGGCGCAAGGACGGCAACGTCGACTACTACGACGGCGAGTAGCGACGCGATGGATCGAGCGACCAAGGAGGAGAGGTGATCGGAGGTGGACCCGGCGGCGGCGGTCTGCTCGCCGCCCGTGCCGGGATGCGGATGAGGACCCGCCAGCAGTACCGGACGATGGCGCGGATGCAGCGCCGCCGAAGCTTCATCGCGGAGCGGCTCGGAGCGCGGCAGGACTTCCAGCCTGCCGGGGAGGAGCCGGCCGCCGCTCCGGCGGCCGAGCCTCCCGCACAGCCGGCCGCGGGCGACTACACGGCCGAGCTCGAGAAGCTGGCCAAGCTGCGCGACGAGGGCGTCATCACGGCCGACGACTTCGAGGCGAAGAAGAAGCAGCTACTCGGGATCTGAGAAAAGGAGGCGTGGGATGAGCGAGATCGGACCGGTCCAGATGCTTGCGGTCGCCTTCGATCCCGAGGCCGAGTTCGAGGGCAAGATCATCGAGGAGCTCGCGAAGCTCGAGCGGGAGCGCACGATCCGGATCCTCGACCTGTTGTTCGTCCACCGGGACGCCGACAGCGGCGACCTGCTGGCGCTCGACTACCAGGGCGAGGACCTCGGAGCGATCGTCGGAGCGCTGCTCGGGTTCGAGTTCGAGGGGGATGGCGAGGGGCCGGAGGTCCCGTCGGGCCAATCCGGCCATGCCTTCGGCCTGTCGACGGAGGAGATCGAGTCGATGGCCGCGTCGCTGGAGCCGGGCAGCTCGGCGGGCATCCTCCTGATCGAGCACGTCTGGGCGCGCGACCTCAAGCGCGCGATCCGCGACGCGGGCGGGGTGCCGATCGGCGAGGGCTTCCTGACGCCGGAGGCGGTCGCCTCGGTGGCCGGCGAGCTCGCGGCGATGGCCGAGGTCCTGAACGAAGTCGAGGCCGAGGCGGCCGGCGGCGCGACGAGCTAGCGCTGGCGCCCTACGCCGCCGCCAACGCAACCTCCGCCGCGCGCCGCGCGGGAACGGCGCTCGGCCTGACCAGCAGCGAGTCGCCGGGGGCGATCCCCAGCGCTCGCGCCGTCACCGCCGGCAGTCGGCGCACCGTCACCGGAGCCGATCCGTCGGCCGGTGCCGACACCCCTGCAACCGGCTCGGCGTCCGGCCCCGTGAACAGCGTCAGCCCGTCGCCGACCAGGTCGAGCGTCGAGGTGCGCCCGCCCTCGGCATCCACCCAGAGGTGCGCGATCCGCCCGCCGAGGTCGACGTGGATCTCGTCGATCGTGTCGCGGTACGACCCGCGCTCGTCGAGCGAGCGCTCGAGGTTGTGCGCCGCCACCGGGCGCCGCTCGGCCTCGTAGGTGTCGAGGAGGTCCCCGCCAGCCCAGCCGTTCAGGACCCAGCCCAGCTTCCAGCCGAGGTCGTGGCCGTCCGCGATCGCCGTGTTCATCCCGGTGCCGCCGCGGGGGGTAACGCGGTGCGCCGCGTCGCCGATCAGGAACGCGCTGCGCTCTGCGAAGCGATCCGCGATCTCCGCCGCGAACTCGAAGGTGGTGATCCTGTGGATCCGCGGCTCGAGGTCTCCTACGCCCGCCGCGATCCGGATCAGGCTCGTCATCTCCGCCTCGTCCGGCCGCTCCATCAGGTCGGCGCCGACCCCGAAAACCCAGTCGTCGCCGCGGCCCGATGGAACGAAGACGCTCGAAACCTCAGGGTGGACGATGGGATAGAGGCCGTAGCGTGGTTCGCCCACCAGTTCCCAGAGCGGCGCGGTGAACGCTGCGCTGACGGAGGCGCTCCCCAATGGGCCCGGTCCGCCCATCTCGATGCCGAGGGCGCTTCGGACCATGCTGTGGGCGCCGTCGGCGCCGATCACGTACCGGGCGCTCACGGCCCGGATGCGATCGCTGTCGCGAACCAGGGCCTCGGCGCCGCCGTCGGCCACGTCGACTCGCAGGACCTCGCGCCCGAACTCCACCTCGGCCCCGAGCGAGCGGGCGTAGCCGAGCAGGACGGTCTCGGTGTGGTCCTGCGGCGCGCAGCGCGGGGCCGTCGGGCTCAGCAGCGCCGTCTGCTCCTTCGTCGGCAGGCCGAGGGTCACGACCTCGCCCCGGTGGGCGTTGGCCAGGGTCTCGGTGACGAGTCCCAGCCACTCCACGTCCGGATCGCCTCCAGCCCGGATCTCGTCCTCGAGCCCCCAGGAGCGCAACAGCTCCAT
>JBKPNB010000218.1:0-3851 GCA_046732395.1 Actinomycetota bacterium
GCGTATTCGCCGGCGCCGCGGTGGCGGCGATCGTGATCGCCATCGCCGCCGGCTTGCCGGGATTCCTGTCCGACAAGTGGGACGAGTTCAAGAACCCGTTCGCGGTCCAGGCGACCACCGCGCAGCGATTCGACAGCGCGAGCGGCCACGGCCGCTACCAGTGGTGGAAGGCGGCGGTGCACGAGAACGGCACCGACCCGCTGATCGGTACGGGGCCGGGAACGTTCCAGAACTGGTGGGCCGAGCACGGCAACATTCCGGGGTTCGTTCGCAACGCCCACTCGCTCTACTTCGAGACGCTCGGCGAGGTGGGGATCGTCGGGCTGCTGCTGATCGTGGCGTTCGTGCTGTGGCCGATCATCGTCGGCGTTCGAGCGGCGCTGCGGTTCGGCGGGGAGCGCCGGGCGCTGCTCGCCGGCGCCGTCGCCGCCTGTGCCGCTTTCGTCACCGCCGCCGCGGTGGACTGGGTGTGGCAGATCCCCGCGATCCCGGTCGCCTTCCTGCTCGTCGCCGGGGCGATCCTCACGATCGCGTTCACCGAGCGGACGCTCGCTCCCGACCGCGAGCCGATCCTGCCCCGGGTGGGGCTCGTCGCGCTCGGCCTCGCGGCGCTCGTCCTCATCGCGATCCCGCTCGCCAGCACCGACAAGCTGCGGGCGAGCCAGTCCGACGTTCGCGCCCACGACCTCGCCGGGGCGCTAAGCAACGCCCGGACTGCGGCCAACATCGAGCCCTACGCGGCGACGCCGCGGCTCCAGGAGGCGCTGGTGCTCGAGCTCCAGGGGAACCTCGGCGGCGCCGTCGCCGCCGCCGAGCAGGCGACGAACGCCGACGCGAACAACTGGAGGCCGTGGATGGTGCTGTCCCGGCTCGAGGCCGAGCGCGGCCGCGCCGGCGCCTCGGTCGCTGCCTACAAGAAGGCCAAGTCCCTCGACCCGCGATCGCCGCTGTTTGCAGGATGAACGAGGATCTCGACCGCATCGCCGATCGCCTCCGCGCCGAGCGGCCGGTGCCGGCCCCCGGATACCGGGGCGAGCTCCGCCGACGCCTGATCGTCGGCAACCGGCCGCCCGTCGCTCCGCGCCGCCTGCGACTCCTGATCGCCGCCTACGCCTGCTCGGGGACTGTGCTGATGGCGATCGCGGCGATCGGCCTCGCCGGCGCCGGCCCGCTGAGCTCGTAGGCGCCTAAGAGGCGGGCTCAGCCTCTAACGCTCCTCCGAGAGCCGCGGCACCCCGCGCGGCGGTGAGCGTTGCGCTTCGGGCTCGCCCTCGCCGCCCTCGAGCTCGACCCGGAGCTTGCGGAGAGCGCGGGAGAGGATCTGCTGGACGTTGGCCAGCGACAGGCCGACGAGCTCGGCGATCTCCGGGCCGCGAAGCTCGGCGCCGAATCGCAGCGCGACCAGCTCGCGCTCGCGCTGCCCGAGCGAGTCGAGGGCGCGCTCGAGCTCCGGGGAGACCCCCGGCGGCTCGGCCGGCGGCTCCGTCCCGACCGCCTCGGTCGCCGCCTCGTCGTCGGCGAGCCGCTGGTGGCGGCCGGAGCGGTCGCGACGGTAGTGGTCGATGAGGACGTTGCGGGCGATCGCCATCAGCCAGGTCAACGGGCTGCCGCGGCGCGGGTCGTAGCGGTCCCATGAGCGGAGCGCGTTCTCGAACGTGATCTGGGTCAGGTCCTCGGCCATCTCGCGGCCGCGGAGTCGGTAGCCGAAGTAGCCATAGACGCCCCACACGTGCTCGTCGTAGACCTCCTCGAACGATGGGCGCTCGGGGGTGCTCATCGGGGCTGCTCCTGCGTCCGCCTGCGCCGCATCAGCGAAATCCTGCCCGATCGCCGAGCGAGGCGAGCAGCCGCGCGCTCACCCGTTGGACGCCGCCCGCGCCGAGTCCGGGATAGATCGGCAGCGAGAGCTCCTCCCGCGCCCACGCCTCAGCCCGCGCGAGGCGCGAGCTCCCGATTCCGTCGCGCCGGAACGGTGGCAGGAGGTGCACAGGGGCGGGGTAGTGGAGGCCGGTCTCGATCCCCGCCTCGGCGAGATCCGCGGCGGCGGCGTCGCGCTCGGCGACGCGAACCGGGAACAGGTGGTAGACGTCGATCGCGCGGTCGCGGACGGGGAGGCACGTGACACGCTCCCCGAGCGCCTCGCGGTAGCGGGCGGCAAGCTCCCGGCGGGCCTCGTTCCACCCCTCGAGCAGCGGCAGCTTCACCCGCAGGATCGCGGCCTGGAGCGTGTCGAGCCGCTCGTTGTAGCCGGCGCTGGCGTGGGTTCCCTTCCGCGGCTGGCCGAGGTTCCGGAGCCGCCGCGCGGCGGCCGCGACGGCGCCGTCGTCGGTACAGATCATCCCCCCGTCCCCGAACGCGCCGAGGTTCTTGGTCGGGTAGAAGCTGAACGCGGCGAGGGCGCCGAATGACCCGACCCGCTGCCGGTCCCAGCTCGCGCCGTGGGCCTGGGCCGCGTCCTCGATCACGGCCAGGCCGTGGGAGGCGGCCAGCTCCCCGATCGCCGTCATGTCGCACGCCTGTCCGTAGAGGTGCACTGGCATCACCGCGGCGGTGCGCTCGCCGACGGCGGTCGCGGCAGCCGCGGGATCGATCAGCCCGGTGGGCTCGGAGACCTCGCAGAAGACGGGCTCCGCGCCGGCGTGGAGGACGGCGAGGGCGGAGGAGACGTAGGTGTGAGCCGGAACGATGACCTCGTCGCCGGGGCCGATCCCGAGCGCCTCGATCCCGAGCGCGAGGGCCGCGGTTCCCGAACCGACTCCGACCGCGTGCTCGACCCCGCAATAGCCCGCGAACTCGCGCTCAAAGGCCTCGAGCTCCGCGCCGAGGATGTAGTCGGACGCGGCGACCACCCGCCCGATCGCCGCCGCGATCTCGTCCGCGAGCGGGTCGCGCTGGTGCGCGAGATCGGCGAACGGGATCGCATAGTCAGCGCCCATCGCCGGCCCTCGTCCCCGGCGCCGCCGCGGCGAGCTCGATCGTCGTGTCGACGAACACCTCCTCGATCGCCCGTGCCCCGGCGCGCAGCCGGCCGAGGTCGGGGGAGCGCTTGCGACGGGGGGCGACCTCGGCCACCTGCGCCGGCGAGGCGAGCGTCTCGAGCGCCCCCTGTCGCGCGAGCCAGGCGTCGACCGCGGGGCGGCGGCCGGCGAAGGCCGAGAGGGTGGGCAGCCCGAGCAGCGCGGCCTCCCTCGTCATCGTCCCGCCGGCGCCGATGAAGAGGTCCGCCTCGCACAACAGGGAGCGCGAGTCGATTGCCCGGCGGGGGACGACCGCGTTGACGAGGCCCATCCGCTCGATCCGCTCGGCCTCCCCGGCGCCGCGGGCGAGGACGACGCAGCGCACGCCGCGCTGGCGGTCGAGCACCCGCAGCGACTCCCAGAACAGCGGGTTCTCGAACCGGTGGTAGGAGGCGCCGGTCGGGGGGGTGCGGGCGACGACGAGCACGGATCCGTTCCCGCGCTCGATCCCGAGGCGCTCGACGACCGCCGGGTCGGGGGTGAACGACGCAAGCGTCAGCTCCTCCTTGAGCCCGGGGTAGCGGGTCACCTTCGCCACCCGAGCGCCCTGGCGGGCGACGGTCGCCGGGGCGAGCGCCTGTGGGAGCAGGATGCGTCGGGCGAGCCGGAACGCAACGTGGTTAGCCGGCTGGTGCTCGAAGTCCATCGCGGTCACGGCCGGCACTCCGGCGATCCGGGCGGCGACGATCTGCGCGTAGGAGTTGTGCGAGAGGGCGACGTCGGGTCGCCCGGCCCGGGCCCAGCGGGCGAGGGCGAGGGCTCGGTCCGCGAGCGCCGTGGCCTTGGCGGCGCGTCCGGCGGGGCTCGGCCCGCCGATCACGCTCGCCTCGGGCC
>JBKPNB010000219.1:0-6272 GCA_046732395.1 Actinomycetota bacterium
GCGCTTGTGAGGGCAGGCGGCCAGTCCGCGCACCGGCTTTCCCTTCCCCCAGGCAGGCGTGTGGTGCACCAGTTTCGGGTTACCGCTCGTCTCGAGGATCGAAAGCGCGAGAGCGTCCGTTCGGCTGACCGTCCGCCACGCAGGAGGCGGGCGCCCGCGCCGGCCGACGCGGGTATATCGAGTTGCTCCCGATCGCGGCCGGTTCGGTCTATGACGGAGGACCAGGCAGCTGTGTGAGCTGAACCAAAGCGAAGACCAGCAGCACCGCGCCGACCCCGACGAGGGCGTATCGAACGCCGCGGAGCCGAAACTGCGTGCTGATGCCGACAAGGAAGAGCACGCTCGCGAGGAAGACGGTGATCCGAACGTATTTGTCCGACGTCTCGCCTGCGCTCGCACCCGCCGCGAACTCCTCATCCGCCCGCTTGTCGAGCGTCCGCGACCGATCGAGCTCCGGCTGTCGATACTGCGGCATGAAAGTAGGTCCAGGAGCAGCATTGGGATTGGTTTCGGGCTTCGACGCGCGCCACGCATCGAAGGCGACCCGGAACTCAGGGCGGAACCGACGCTCGGCGACGGCCATCGCCTGCTCGTTGTGGGCTGTATACGCGGAGAACCAGGCCTCGAAGGTCGAGGAGTCGAAGTTACGAAGATTGATGGCTTCCAAGTCCGCGCGGTTTGCCGCCTGGCGCGTAGTCGAGGATTCCGCGAGGCCGACCCGGGACTCGGTGCTCCACTTCGCCGCCGCGTAGCCGGACCAGGCCGCCATCAGCGCGACGAGCGAGAGGAGGACGGCCTCGGCGATTGAAACGAGGCGGTCCCTTTGCTCGTGCTCGCCCCCGGGGCCGTGGAGCTTCGCGCGCTCTCCGATTTCCTTGCCGACCTCTTCGGCCGACAATCCACCCTCGGGCATGCCTCTCGTCTCCTCGAGCTTCTCGGTGGAAGCAGACGCAACTCCGCGCTCGCGCGACCGTCGGACGGTACTTCCGAGGATCGTGCGGGCGCAAGTGTAGGGCCGCGCGGCGGTCGTCCGCGGCCGCGTCCCTTACGTGCCGAGTGTCCAGAGGTTGCTCTTCGAGTCGCGGACGGTGAACGCCCGTTGGCACGCCGAAGCCGAACGCGGTCTCGCGCGGTCGCTCGATGATCTACGTGTCCCCGCCGCTGCGCGTTCGAAGACCGCCCCCGGATCGTCGCTGACGACCTAGCAGGCGCTGGTCTCCACTCGCATCTCACCGTGCACGTCCTCGACGTGTTTGCTCGAGCCGAACACCAGCACGCCGCCGTCGGGCTAGCACAGCTCAGCCTGGATCACGGTCTCCCTCTTCGTCGCGAGCCACAAACGGCGGCGTCAAAGCCGAACGCCTCGACGAGAAAGGCGAGGGCCGGGTCTGCGTCGTCGTAGTGCAGCACCGGCCCGAAGGTCCGCAAGCGGCAGAGGACATGAAACCCGAGCCAGTGGGACCGACATCAGCCGACCGCTAGCCCGCCATCGCGGCGGCATGGCCTCGTCCGAGGACCTCGCCCGCGGCGATTCTCCAGGGCCTCGCCGCCGGACCCTCAGTCGAGCGGCTTACGCATCAGGGAGTACGAATGGCCCACGGGGTAGTCGACCATCTCGCCGATTACCTCGAAGCCGTGGCGTCGGTAAAAGGCCGGCCCGTGAAAGCTGTGGGTATCGAGGCCGATCTGCGCACAGCCACGGCGCCGAGCCTCGCGCTCGACGACCTCGAGGAGCCTGGTGCCGAGGCCACGGCGGCGGTCCTCCTCACGTACCCAGAGGTGCTCGATCCAACAGGTCCCGCCCCACGTCCAGCCATCTACCCCCGCGACGAGCGCGCCGCCCTCGTCCCGCACGGAGGCGAAGACCTCGCGCGTCGGACACACCGGCCGCCGCCATGTTGAAAGCGTCGATCTCCGCGCCAAGCTCGGCGACCGCCGCGGGATCTGTCCGGTCGTATACGCGGATGGATTCCGCCGGCTGTCTCATAAGCGGATGCTAGTCAGCATGCTCTCGGCGACATCGGCGGACCGCCTGCCACGCTCACCGGCTGCCGCTAACTCCAGCGGCCGCCGCGCCCATCCCACTCAGCTCGTCCCGCCACGGCCATCCGCAGCGCCTCGGCTGCGTCGCTTCCGGTGGCGCGGTTTGTGTCTATGGACGGTGGGACGCCGCGTCCGTCGCGCCCCGGCGCAATCCCCGCCGCATCGTCACGGTCGGCGGTGCTCGTACAACCAGCCGGCTCCGGGAATTCCCAGCCCGGCCGGTCGGGCTCCGCCCCCGGGTCGCCGGCGATCAGCTCGTCGAGCGTCAATTCGCGCTCGACATCGCTGCCCGGTACCGGCCCGTCGCTTGACTCCTCGTATTCTGCGGCGCCCACCGCGTCACCCGCTCGGTGAGGACCGACGGGCTCCACCGTGAGAGGATCGTGCCACCCCGAGCCGAGTGGTCCATTGACGAGCCGGCGCCCGCCGAGCCTTCGGACCACGAACCGCGCGCCCTGCGCGGCAAAGAAGGCCGTCACCGCGTCGACTAAACCGGCGCCGGCGCCGAGCGACCCGAAGCCGCTCGCCCAGCGCTTCCAGGCCTCGGACCTCGTCGGGACAAATTGGTCGGCGGCAAGCACGTCGGGCGTGTTGCCTAGGCGTCCCCGCCATTGCGCTAAACCGTACGGACAGATCCGGCCTGAACTGTCGGCCCACTACGCGCACGTTTTCCGCGTGTGAATGTGGGCGAATGGCATTGGCTACAGCGATCGTCACCAGCGATTTGCCGGACGCCCCCTCCCCCTGGGCGCGGGTAGATGTGGGATACGGGGGTTGAGGATGCGGCCCTGTCGACCCTCACCCGGCCCAGTACCCGCCCCTTGTACCAACGAGCTTGCCCCGCGCGTTTGGTTGGCCAGTTGTGGCCGAGGGGCCGGTATTGCATCGAAGGAGGCACTTCGGGGGCGAGTCGCGATAGCGTCGCGTCCGCTTAGCCCGGCGCGGTCACGTCCCCGTTCGCCCGGGCGCAGTTCCCTGAACAGGGCTTAGGCTCTGGCATCGGTGGCAGCGCGTTGGGCTGGAGTCGATGTTGGCGCGTCGAAGGGCTTCGATGTAGCCGTGGTCGACGGCGGGCGCTTGGTTGCCGGGCCTGATCGTCTCACTTCGGTCACGAAGGTCGTGGAGATGCTGCGCAACGAGCGACCGCGTTGCATCGCCGTCGGCAGCCCGAAAGGTCCCGCTCCCGACGGAGTGCTCTCGCGCCCCGCCGAACGCGATCTCGTGAGAAACATCTGCGGGATCCGCTACACGCCGAACTTGGCCGACCTGAGGGCCCAGCCCGGCTACTACGGCTGGATACTGCATGGGTTCGACCTGTACACCGCACTAGACGGCGCGGCGACGGACGCTGCGTGGGGAATGATCGAGTGCTTCCCGACGGCGACGTGGACCCGCCTCGGTGGTCGACGGGAAGGCACCCGCGCCCGCTGGTCAGATCGGGTGCTCCGCGGGCTCGGAATCGACGGGCTGCCGCGTCGGATGAACCAGGACGCGAGGGACGCGATCGGCGCCGCTTATACCGCGTTCCTCTTCGATGCTAAGCCTGGTTCTTGCGAGAACTTCGGCGACATGGTGGTGCCGCGCGCACCGTAGAAAGCCGCGGCCCGTCATGAACCGCCCTTCACGGAACGCTCCCGCGGGTGCGGGAGCTGCTTGCTGAATGCAGCCTGAAGGGCTCAGTAGCCAACCAGCAGCAGCCCATCGAACGCATATAGAGATTCGGGATGCGCGATTTCCGCGACGCCTCCCTCCCCCTCGGCCAGCAGATTCGGTCTGAGAACCGCCTTGAGGTGGCGCTGTTAGCGCTCCCTGGCGAGCGATCCCTTTGTACGTACAAGCTAGGCCCGCGCTTGAGCGACCAGTTCTGGCGAGTCGCGACGCCGCTGCTCTTGTAGCGCGAAGCAGGGTCAGCAAAGCTCCGGCCTGACCACCGCCCCTCGTCCCAGGCGAGCATCCCCTCAGCCACGGCGAGGCTCTCGCTTAGCGCGGAAAGCAGAAGCGTCGCCTACTCCCGCAGCCGGCGGCCTCAAGCGCTGAGGCCCGTCTCCGCCGAGAAACGCGGCGATCGAGTTCACGAGCGAGAGCGGCGGCACCGGCACACTTCACCTAGGCAAGGACAGGGTCGGCTCGGGCAGGTGAGCGCGGCCGGCCCGGCTACCGCCGTGGGATGCCGCCGGGATGCCCACTCGACGCAGTGCCATTCCGCTGCTCCTCGCGCTCGCCCTCGCCTTCGCCACCGCCAGCCGCGGGCCGCGCGAGGCACACCGATCGAGCGCTCGATCACGCGCTTCATCGCCTGGTGAAGCGAACGACTGGTCCCCCAGGAGCGATCGCCGTCATCCAGCGGGGTCGCCATCGGCAGGTGCACACGGGCGGTCTGGCCGACCCGAAGAGCGGAGCCAAGCTGCGCGCCGGCAAGCGCATGCGGATCGCGAGCGTCTCGAAGGCATTCTCCGGCGCCGTCGCGCTCTCGCTCGTGGACGAGGGAGTGCTGTCTTTGAACGACACGATCGGAGAGCGCCTGCCCTACCTGCGCCGGGACTGGCATCGGGTGACCCTGCGGGAGCCCCCCGCGCATACGAGCGGCCTGCCCGATTTCAGCAAGAGCACGCACTACGAGCCCGCCGTCAACGAGTCGCCGGCTCACGCCCTGCCCCCGAGGCGCCTGCTCCAAGGATTCGCCGACGGGCCACTCAACCTCACCCCGGGGTCCAGGTACGAGTACTCGAACTCCGACAACATCGTCGTCGGCCTCATGGTCGACCAGGCCACCGGCGTCTCCTACGAGCGGGCGCTGCGGCTGCGGAACACTGACCCGTGATTCCCCGCCAGGTGGCGAACCCTCGGTGGGGGCTCGCGACTCGCGATCGACCAACCGCCGGCCAGCCGTCAGGCGAGCGCCCGCGACAGCTGGCGCTCGGGGGCGATCCTCACCACGTCCCAGACGAGACCGAGCCGTTCGAGCGCCCGGATCACAAGCCCAGAGGGATCGAGCTGGCGAGGGCCGAGCCCGTGGACGGCGGAGGTTGGGAACGCGTGGTGATTGTTGTGCCACGCCTCGCCGAGCGTTGGGAGGGCAAGCCAAGCCAGGTTGCGGGACTCGTCCTGTGTCCGGAAGCGCTGATCGCCGAACACGTGGCACAGCGAGTTGACGCTGTAGGTGACGTGGTGGACGACGAAGGTGCGTACCGCGCCCCCCCACAGAAGCGCCGTCAGGCCGGCTGCGACCGAGCCCCCGATCGCGAGCCCAAGGCCGAACGGGGCCGCGAGGCCGAGGACGGCCCAGACCGGAAACGTTCGATCGATGAAACGGATCACCGGGTCACGGAGCAGGTCCGGGGCGAAGCGCTCCTTCGAGCCTCGCTGCGTGTGGACAAAGAGCCAGCCGAGGTGAGCGTGGTAGAGGCCGCGTAGCGTTCCGCGCCAACCCCGGCCGTGGTCGACGTGCGGGCTGTGGGGATCGCCGGGCCGATCGGAGCAGGCGTGGTGCTTGCGGTGATCCGCCACCCACGAGATCACCGGCCCCTCGATCGCCGCCGAGCCGAGCGCTGCGAAGACGCCTCGAAGAAGCGGGCTGGTGGAGAAGCTTCGGTGGGTGAGCAGCCGGTGAAATCCGATCGTGACGCCGAAGCCAGTGAACACATAGACCAGCGCGAAGATCGCGAGATCGCTCCACCGCAGGGCCTCGTCCCAGGTCTGCCAGGCGGCGAGGCCCAGCAAAACGAACGGGACGCCGGTCACCAGCCCGGTGATGAACCGATCGAGCGTCTCGTGTGCGGCCGGCTCAACCGCGTCCGCGATCCGCGCCTGTCGTCTCGCCGTAGTCCGTTCGTTCGCGCTAATCCCCGCCTCCTGCGACATATGACGCGCGCGAACGTACCCGCACCGTACCGCGCGTAACCTAAGCCAAGATGGCCTTCGCACGGCCCCGCCTCCTCGCTGCCGAGCTTCGGCGGGCGATGCCCGATCGACCATTCGGCGTCGAGTTCTGGGATGGAACCCGGCTGGGTTCGACGGATGGCGCCGGCCCGACCTTTCTCGTCCGCTCCCCGGTCGCGGTTGCCCATGCGCTCCGCATGCCGGGCCAGCTCGGGCTTGGCCGCGCGTACGTCAGCGGGACGCTCGAGGTCGATGACCTCGACGCGCTGATCGCGCTACTTCAAACCTGGAAGCCGCCCCCGATCGACCGCTTGGAGCGGTTGCGATTGGCCTTGGCGGCGCTTTGCGCC
>JBKPNB010000220.1:0-11040 GCA_046732395.1 Actinomycetota bacterium
CTGCATCGTCATCAGGCCGGATGGCAGCCGCGTCCTTGCTCGCGCGGTCCGCGACCCGCTGGCGCGGCAGAAGCCGTGGTGGTGCCGGATGGGTCTCGCCCCCCGCGGCCCTGGCTAGTTACCTCAGCTCATAGACAGCGAAGCTCCGACGCGACCTGGCCCCTCGCCCCCGTAGAAACACCGGGGTTCGCGGCGGACGCCGCTCCGTCGACGGGGTTGTCGCCGCCGAGGGATTCGACGATCTCCGTCGCGTTGATGCCGCCAAACCGGGCAGGTTGCCCGATCGTTTGCGGGTTGCCGGAGCAGTCGTCTCCGGGCGAGAACGGATCGTTGTTGGCCATGGCCGGGGCCGGAACCGCAAGCACTCCGGCGATCAACCCAGCAACCGCGATGTGGCGGCGCTTCATGACGTCCTCCCCTCGTGGTGGAACAGAGCCCCCGCCGTTCCGCCGATCGTACTGCTCTCCCGGTCACCATGCCCAGGCCTTGGCGACCGGACGCTCACCGGGATCATCACCGCAGGCTCAATCCTCGAGGTTGCGGAGCGGCGGGCCTTTTGGAGCAGACGTCCCACTCACTGTTCCACTGACCGGCGCGCGCCGACCCCGCCCGATTGCGCTCAGCGGGTGAGGAAGGGCGACCGCGAGGGGTGGAGGAGGCAATCGACGCCAGGGTCGCCCGTGCTGCCGGCGCTCGGACGCGAGCGGCTGCGCGAGATACCTCAGGACTGGCGGAGCGGTAGCTGGATTCGCTCCTTCGCCGCCGAAATCCCAGCCGCGAGTTCGCGCTCGCGCTCGATCTCCGAGTCGAGCTCGACTCCGAGCAGGATCGCCGTGTTCGTGACCCACACCCAGACGAGGAAGGTGATGATCGCCCCGAGGGTGCCGTAGGTCTTGTTGAAAGAGCCGAAGTTGGCGACGTAAAGCCCGAACCCGAGCGAGGCGAGCACCCACGCGGCGAAGGCCAGTAGCGCCCCGGGGCTCAGGAACCGAATTGGCGGCGGGCGGACGTTGGGGGCGAGGTAGAAGAGCCCCGAGATGACGACGATCACGATCAGCGCGATCAGCGGCCACTTGGCGACGCTCCAGATCGCGAGTGCGGTCGGGCCGATCCCGAGCCGATCCCCGACCGCCTTCGCGAGTTGGCCCGAGAGCACGAGGGCGATCAGCAGGAAGGTGGCGAGGACGAGGCCGACGATCGTCACCGCGAGGTTGAACGGCCACTGCCTGTACCACGAGCGTCCGCGGGGCGTCTCCCAAAGGCTGTTAGCCGCCCAGGAGAACGTCCCGACGTATCCCGAGGCCGCCCACACCGCCCCGATCAGGCCGATGCCGAGGAGGGCGCCAGCGCCGCCCTTGTTCGCGATCACTCCGTGCAGCGGGCCCTGAATCGCCCGGACTGTCGTTTGGGGAACCACCTGGCCGACGATCTCGAGGACGGCCCGGTAGGTCCTGGGATACTCGCCGAGAACCCCGAGCAGGGCGACGAGGGCGATCAGCGCCGGGAAGATCGAGAGAACCGCGCGGTAGGTAAGGGCCGCGGCAAGGTTGGTGACGCCGTCGGCGCGGAACTGGTCGAACGTGCGGCGCGCGATTCGCCGCCATGCACCGGGGGGCAGGTCCGCGAAGCGCCTTGGCTTGCGCCGTCGCCTCGCGAGCCCCGGCCCCGCGTCGCGTTCGCTCTCCGCCGCCGATGTGGCCTCGCGATCAGGCACGGTTGCTCACTACCCGCGGCGAGGGGGCGGGATCTGCTGCTTTCATATGCGTCCACGGGAGCGGCGTTGCGCGCTGCGCGTCGGGGTAGTTGGTCATTTGAGGGAGCACGATGGCTGCCGGGAAGCGTCTCGATCCGGTCTACAGGGCCGTCCTTTTGGCCTTCGGCCTGTTCGTCGCGTACCTGCTGTTCCGCGCGCTTGCGACGTTCCTGATCGCGATCCTGATCACGATCCTGATCTCGATCCCGCTCTCCGCGGGCGCCACGGGGTTCCAGCGGCGGCTCGGCTTCGCGAGGCCCGTCGGTGCCTTCCTCACGCTCCTCCTCGGACTCGGAGCGATCGCGGGGCTGCTCTACCTCGTGATCCCGTCGTTCATCGACGAGGGGAAGAAGTTCGTCGACCAGCTGCCGGGGATCGTGACGTCGGCGGAGCACAGCGTGCGTGACCTGATCAATGCGAGGCCGGGCGAGGTCGGGCACGCGGTCCAACACTTCGTGAACAGCTACCTCAACAACCCTGAGCGCCTGATCGGCCCGGCAGCATCGATCGGCCTCAACATCGTCGAGATCGTCTTCTTCCTCGTCGTGATCGTGCTCACCGCCTTCTACATCGCCGTCAATCCGCGGCCGCTCGTCGAGGGCGTCCTGTCGCTGATCCCGCCCGACCGGCGCGAATACGGCCGCGCCGTGATGGAGCGGCTGCGCAGCACCTGGATCGGCTGGATGCAGGGCCTGCTGGTGAACATGCTCATCAACGGCGTCCTGCTCTACATCGGGCTGCGAATCATCGGGCTCGACTACGCGCTCGTGTTCGCGGTGCTTACGGGGCTCTTCACGGTGATCCCGTACTTCGGCGCGATCGCCGCCGGGGTTCCGCCAGTGCTCTTCGCGCTCTCGAACTCGCTCGAGCAGGCGCTGCTGGTCCTCGGCATCTACATCCTCACCCACGAGATCGAGGGCAACGTGAGCGTCCCGCTCGTGATGGCGAACCGCGTGCGGCTGCATCCGGCGGTGGTCGCGATCGGCGTGATCATCGTGGGCGCGCTGTTCGGCTTCATCGGCCTGTTCGTCGCCGTCCCGATCCTCTCGCTCGCGACGATCCTCATCGACGAGCTGTGGGTAAAGCCGATGAACGCGCGCAAGGCCGCCGAAGCGGAGGGCGAGCAGGTGACGGCACACGGTTTGGCGATCCCGGCCACCGCAACGGCGGAGGAGGATCCCGAGGAGGTCGGTGCCCGGCGCTGAGCGTGGGAGCGGTGCGGCTAGTCGGTGAGCGGCGGCGAGCCCGATACGACCGAGCGTCGGGCCGGACTCGGGGGCTGTCACCCTGATCTCCATGAGGCTGTGGGTGGCAGCGGCGTTGCTCGCGCTCGCCCTGACGGGATGCGGCGGGTCCGGGACGTCGAGCAACGGCGGCCGACCCCAGGCTTCGCACGGCGCCGCTACCTCAAGGAAACGACATCGCCTGACGGAAGAGAATGCCAAGTTGGCGCTCGCACAGCGGACCATCGGCTCGTACTGCCTCCGCGCCCCCAATCACCTCAGCGCCAGCGGGTTCAAGGGGATGCTCAGAGCCGCCCACTCGATCGATGCCGCGGCGGCGAAGGACCCCGCCGCGTACAGGGACGACCTGGCTAGGGCAATTCGCCGACTCGCGACCTGCGACCCATCGACCTACCAAAACCTCAAAGCTACGTTCGACGCGTTGCCGTGACGCATCCAACGGGCGGGTGATCGCGAAGAGACAGCGTTAGGCCGGCCCATGTCCATGGGGCCGGCCAACATCTAGGGCCGCCCTATGGACAGGGGTTCGCGGTGCTGTTCGCGAAGTTGTGGTAGCGGAGGTCGAATCCGTAGTCCGTCAGCTCGAGCGGACCCCAGGCCGCCCGTTCGCCGCCGAAGTTGGTGATCTGGTTCGGCAGGTCGTCGCTGATCGTCCACGCGCATTTTGTCTGCGCTTGGCCGATGCTCGCCAGGTGGTACCAGGGATAGAACTGGGCCCCGGGCGGCGGGTTCGTGCAGTGGCCACCGGTGTCGTTGATCGCTACAAACCCACCGAGGCTTGCTACAAGCCCAGAGAACCCATTGGGCGCCCCCACCCGGCTCGAGGACCCGGGGCCCGCTAGGTTCGGGAAGTGACGATTTCCCGTCCGAGCAACGAGGCCCGATCCTGCCTCGCCGAGGAGATCTCGGCGACGATCGGCGAGACGCCGATGGTCGTCCTGCGGAGGATGGGGGAGGGGCTCGGCGCCGAGGTGCTGGCCAAGCTCGAGTTCATGAACCCGGGCGGCTCGGTCAAGGATCGGATCGGGGTGGCGATGATCGACGCCGCCGAGCGCGATGGCCTGATCGAGCCGGGCTCGTCGGTGATCGTCGAGCCGACGAGCGGCAACACCGGGATCGCGCTGGCGCTGGTCTGCGCCGCGCGCGGCTACGAGCTCGTCCTCACCCTGCCCGAGGGGATGAGCCGGGAGCGCACGAAGCTGCTGCGCGCCTACGGCGCCGAGGTCCACGAGACGCCCTCGCTCGGGGGGATGAGCGAGGCGGTCGAGCTCGCGAGGCGGATCGTCGAGGAGCGCGACGGCTACATGCCGCAGCAGTTCTCGAATCCGGCGAATCCCGAGGTCCACCGGCGGACGACCGCCGAGGAGATCTGGCGCGACACCGGGGGGGAGATCGACGCGCTCGTCTGCGGCGTGGGGACGGGCGGCACGATCACCGGGGTCGGCCAGGTGCTGAAGGAGCGGCGACCGGGGCTCCAGGCGATCGCCGTCGAGCCGGCGACGTCGGCTGTGCTCTCCGGCGCGCCGCCCGGCCCGCACAAAGTCCAGGGGATCGGCGCGGGCTTCGTGCCCGACATCCTCGACCGCTCGGTGATCGACGAGGTGATCCCGGTCACCGACGAGGCGGCGCTCGAGACCGCGCGCGAGACGGCCCGCCGCGACGGGCCGCTGGTCGGGATCTCCTCGGGTGCCGCGATCCACGCCGCGCTCGAGGTTGCCGGGCGGAGCGCGATGGCCGGCAAGCGGGTGGTGACGATCGCCGCCGACGGCGGTGAGCGCTACATGTCCCTCCCCTGGTTCATGTCGTAGGCATCGCCGCCGCGGGTGCCTAACCTGTAGTCGATGCTTGGGCTTGGGCTTCTGAGGCGGGTCGGCGCCGAGGTCCGCCGCGACCTCGCCGCCGCCCGCGAGCGCGACCCGGCGGCGCGTCGGGTCGGGTCGCTCGAGATCCTGGCGAGCTGGGGCGGCGTGCAGGCGATCCTCGTCCACCGCGCCGCCCATGCGCTGCACGAGGCCGGACTGCCGGCGGTGCCGATGGCGCTCGCCTACGCGAGCCGGTCGGTGACCGGGGTCGAGATCCACCCGGCGGCGCGGATCGGCGCCGAGCCGTTCATCGACCACGGCTCGGGCGTGGTGATCGGCGAGACGGCCGAGATCGGCGACCGGGTGACGATCTACCAGGGGGTGACGCTCGGGGGCACCGGCTTCGCCCGCGGCAAGCGCCACCCGACGGTCGCCGACGACGTCACGATCGGCTCTGGGGCGAAGCTGCTCGGGCCGATCACGGTCGGGGCGGGGTCGAAGATCGGCGCCAACACGGTGGTCATCGAGGACGTCCCCGACCGCTCGACCGTGGTCGGGAATCCCGGGCATCCGGTGCGCGTCGACGGCCGGCGCCCGGAGGGTCCCGACGCGGACTGGGTGCACCTTCCCGACCCGATCGCCGACGCGCTCAGGGCGCTGGCCGAGCGGATCGCCGCGCTCGAGGCGCGCCTCGCTGCCCTCGACGGCAAGCCGGGCGGCGGCGAGGTTCGCGAGCTGCGCCGGAGCCGGGGACCGTCGCCGGCCGGCGGATAGGCAGGTCGCAGGTCGCGGGTGGCAGGTGGAAAGCCGTCCACATGCCACCTGCCACCTGCCACCTGCCACCTGCCGTCTCAGCCCAGGGCTACATTGAGCCGGTGACCCCGGAGACCGGCCTTCGCCCCATTACCCCAGGCGCCTCGCCGCTCGAGCGTCTCCTCGCCGACCTCAACCCCGCCCAGCGCGAGGCCGTCGAGCACGGCGACGGGCCGCTGCTCGTCCTCGCCGGCGCCGGCTCGGGCAAGACCCGCGTCCTCACCCACCGGATCGCCTACCTGCTCGCGAGCGACCGGGCGCGGCCGAGCGAGATCCTCGCCATCACCTTCACCAACAAGGCGGCGGGCGAGATGCGCGAGCGGGTCGCCGCCCTGGTCGGCGGCGTCTCGCGGGTGATGTGGGTGATGACCTTCCATTCCGCCTGCGCGCGGATCCTCCGCGCCAACGCCGATCGGCTCGGCTACCGCCGGGCGTTCACGATCTACGACGAGGCCGACTCGCTGCGGATGATCAGGCGCTGCCTCGACGAGCTCGAGATCGACCCGAAGCGGTTCCCGCCGCGGGCGGTGAAGTCGCAGATCTCGCGGTCGAAGAACACGCTGATCGACCCCGAGGCCTACCGCGAGGCCCAGGGTGGGTTCTTCGAGCGGACCGTCGCCGACGTCTTCGTGCTCTACGAGCGCCGGATGCGGGAGGCGAACGCGATGGACTTCGACGACCTCCTGGCCCGCACCGTCGACCTGCTCGAGCTGTTCGAGGACGTGCGCGACCGCTACCGGCGCGCGTTCCGCCACGTCCTCGTCGACGAGTACCAGGACACGAACCGCGTCCAGTACCGGCTCCTCCAGCTGCTCTGCGAGGAGCACCGCAACCTCACCGTCGTCGGCGATGAGGACCAATCGATTTACCGGTTCCGAAGCGCCGACATCCGCAACATCCTCGAGTTCGAGCGCGACTTCCCGGACGCCGCGGTGGTCCGGCTCGAGGAGAACTACCGCTCGACCGGGACCATCCTCGACGCCGCCAACGCGATCGTCGCCCACAACCGCGAGCGCCTCGGAAAGCGGCTCTGGACCGAGGCAGGGCGCGGCGAGCCGGTGCGGATCGCCGAGCTCGCCGATGAGCACGAGGAGGCCCGCTACGTCGCCTCCGAGATCGAGAGGCTGGCGATCGACGAGGGCCTGCGGCGGGACCGGATCGCGGTCTTCTACCGCGTCAACGCCCAGAGCCGGGTCCTCGAGGACACCCTCGTCCGGTTCGAGGTGCCCTACCAGGTGATCGGCGGGACCAAGTTCTACGACCGCGCCGAGATCAAGGACGCGATCGCCTACCTGAGCCTGATCGCCAATCCCGCCGACTCGGTCTCGTTCGCGCGGATCGTCAACTCACCGCGGCGGGGGATCGGCGAGCGCACCCGCGCCCGGGTGCTCTCGCACGCGAACACGATCGGCGCCGACGTCTGGGACGCGTTCGCCGAGCCCGAGCGCGTGCCGGGCCTCGGCGCGGCCGCGATTCGGTCGCTGCGCCGGTTCGCCGACGCGATGGTCGGCCTGCGCGAGCGGGCCGCCGGCGGTCGCGGGATCGCCAACCTGCTCGAGGCCGTGCTCCAGGAGACCGGCTACATCGAGGCGCTCGAGGCCGAGCGGACGATCGAGGCGGAGGGGAGGATCGAGAACCTCGAGGAGCTCGTCGGCGTCGCCCGCGAGTTCGACGCCAATCGCGAGGTCGAGGGCCCATCGGAGGCGCGTCCGCTGGAGGAGTTCCTGGCGCAGATCTCGCTGCTCTCCGACCAGGATTCGATGCGCGACGAGGAGAGCCTGGTGACGCTGATGACGCTCCACAATGCCAAGGGGCTCGAGTTCGATGCGGTCTTCATGATCGGCTGCGAGGAGGGCCTCTTCCCGCACTCGCGGTCGGTGGAGGAGGGGAACCTCGAGGAGGAGCGGCGCCTTTGCTACGTCGGCGTCACCCGCGCCCGCCAGCGCCTCTACCTGAGCTGCGCGCGCCAGCGCCGCATCTTCGGCGGCCGCGGCTATGCGCTGCCCTCGCGGTTCCTCGGGGAGCTGCCCGACGAGCTCACAGAGCGCTACGCGACCGGCCCGAGCACCGGCTGGATGGGCCAGGCGATCGGCGCCGGGCTCGGCGAGGCCCCCGGCAGGAAGGAGCCGAGCGCTCCCGTGGTCGAGCTCGGGGTCGGCGACGACGTCGTCCATGCCAGCTTCGGCGAGGGGGTGGTGACCGCGGTCGAGCCGGGCTCGATCGTCGCGGTGCGGTTCTCGGCCGACGGCTCGGAGCGGAAGCTGATGGCGGACTACGCGCCGTTGAGGAAGGTGGGGTAGGCAGGTGGCAGGCGGCAGGCGGCAGGTGGGGGCGGCGGGATGAGCGCGCGCGTGATCGACGGAAAGGCGGTCGCCGCCGGAGTCAGGCGGCGGGTGGTCGACGGGGTGCGCGAGTTCGCGGCCGCCCACGGCGGCGCCGTCCCCGGCCTGGCAACCGTCCTCGCCAGCGATGACCCGGCCTCGGAGATCTACGTGTCCAGCAAGCGCCGGCTCACCGAGGAGGCTGGGATGCGCTCGATCCACCACCAGCTCGCGCCCGACGCGCCGCCGGCGGACCTGCTCGACCTCGTCGAGCGCCTCGGCGCCGACCCCGACGTCGACGGCATCCTCGTCCAGCTGCCGCTGGCGGCCCAGCACGACCAGGACGAGGTCATCGCGAGGATCGACCCCGCCAAGGACGTCGACGGCCTGACCGCGACCAGCGCCGGCCTCCTCGCCCAGGGCCGGCCGCAGCTCGTGCCCTGCACCCCGCGCGGGATCGTGGAGCTACTGCGGTCGGCGGGCGTCGAGCTGGCCGGTGCCGGGGCGGTGATCGTCGGCCGCTCGATCCTCGTCGGCCGCCCGCTCTCGGCGCTCCTCCTGAACGAGAACGCGACCGTCACCGTCTGCCATTCGCGGACCGTCGACCTGGCCGCGATCTGCCGGGGCGCCGACGTCCTCGTCGCCGCGGTCGGCTCGCCGCGCCTCGTCGGCGCCGAGATGGTGAAGCCCGGCGCGGCGGTGATCGACGTGGGCACGAACAGGACCGACGACGGGCTGGTCGGCGACGTCAACTTCGCCGCGGTGAGCGAGGTCGCGGGGGCGATCACGCCGGTGCCCGGGGGCGTCGGACCGATGACGATCGCGATGCTCCTCGACAACACGTTGCGGGCGGCGCGGGCGCGCACCGACGAACGGGCCGTTGCAGCGCTTCCGTCCAGAGGGCGACCTCTATAGGCTCCGCCTGGCCATGGACATCACACGGCTGCGACAGGGTGAGCGGATCGCCGCGCTCTCGGCGATCGCGCTGATCCTGATCATGTTCATCTTCACCTGGTTCGACACCCGCTACGGCGGGATCCTGGACATCTCGGGGAACGCTTGGCAGTCGTATGGGTTCACCGACATCGTCCTGTTCATCACCGCCCTGGCCGCGCTCGGCCTCGCATACCTCGCCGCCACGAGGCAGGCGCTCAACCTGCCCGTCGCGGCCAGCGCGATCGTCGTGGGCCTCGGCGCGCTGTCGTTGATCCTGCTCCTGGTCAGCCTCATCAGCGCCCCCGACGTCGGCAGCCAGGGCCTGGTGTCCGGCAGCACCTCGCGCGACATCGGAGTGTGGCTCGGCCTGATCGCGACCGCGGCGCTCACCTACGGCGCCTACCTCGCCATGCAGGAGGAGGGCGCGACATACGGCGGGCGGGCCAACCGCCGCCGCCGGCCGCGCGGCGACCGGCCTGAGCCGCCACCGCCGTCCGCCCCCGGTCCCTAGCGACGTCGGGCCGGGCTCAAGCTCGGGAGGAGAGGTTGTGCGGCGGCCGCCCCCGAGGCGGCCGCCGTCGTTAGGCCAGCCGGTCGGCGATCCGGCGGGCGATGCGGGAGGCGATCGCGATGATCGTCAGCATCGGGTTCACGCCGATCGAGCTCGGCAGCAGGCTCCCGTCGACGACATAGAGCGCCTCGGCGCCGTGGACGGCGCCGTCGGGGGCGACCGCGCCGCGGCGCGGGTCGCCGTCGATCCGGGCCGTCCCCATCGGGTGGAAGGCCTCGAGCCGAAGCCGGTGGCGCGGCGGCGGAGATGCCTCGAGCCGGGCGATGTCGCCGCGATCGAGCGCCGGGACTCCCGAGATCTGCGGGTACACCTCGCGGGCGCCGGCCGCGTAGAAGAGCTCGGCCGCGCGAGCGATTCCGAACGCCAGCGCCTCGGCGTCGTCGCGGCGCAGGCGGTAGGTGATGCGCAGCGACCCATCGCCGGCGAGCCCCACACGCCCCGACGAGCGATCGGAGAGGTGGACGCCGGTGGCCGCGATGTGGCCGTAGCCGAGGATGCGGCGCTGGTGCTCGGCGCCGGTGCCGGGCAGCCACTGGGCCCCGAACGCGAGCGGGGTGAAGGTGGCCTCGAGCAGGAGTCCCCGCTCCTCCCACTCGGTCACCGCGTAGCTCTGCATCACCCCGTCCCAGCCGCGCACCTCCTCGTCGAAGCGGGCGCCGACCCAGCAGGCCGGGTGGATCCGCAGGTTGCGCCCGAGCTGGCCACCGGGGGAGCGAAACCGCGATCGCAACAGCAGCTCCGGGGTCCCGAACGCGCCGCCGGCCAGGACAACCCCCCGGCGCGGGCGCACGGCGAGCGGGCGCGGCCGGCGGCGAATCCCGTCGAGCGGGCCGACGAGGCAGTCGAGCCCCCGCGCGCGGCCGCGGTCGAAGACGATTCGGCGCACCTCGACGCCGGCCCGTACTCGGGCCCCGGCGGCGACCGCCCGCGGCAGGTAGGAGACGTGCATCGCGCGCTTCGCGTCGAGCCGGCATCCCTGCGGACAGGAGCTGCACTGGACGCAGGCGCCGGCGTTCCGGCGAAGCGGCTCATGGCGAGCGCCGAGCGCCTCGGCGCCCTCGCGGAGGAGCTCGCCGTTGCGCCCCATCCGCTCCGGGTCGACGGCCGCGACCGCCAGCATCTCCTCCGCCTCGGCGTAGTCGGGGTCGAGCTCGCCCGCCCAAGCGATCCCGTGCTCGCGCGCCCACCGATCGAGGACCTGCTCGGGCGCGCGCAGGCAGGTGCCCGAGTTGATCACCGTCGTCCCGCCGACGGCCCGGCCGACCGGGGTGGGAATCGCCGGGCGCCCCTCGCAGACCGTGAGGCCGCCATCGCGGTAGAGCGAGGTGAGCGCCGCCAGCGGTTCGTCCGGGTAGCTCCGGTGGTCGAGGTAGGGCCCCGCCTCGAGCACGACGACCTCGAGGCCGGCCTCGGCGAGGACCGCGGCGGCGACCGCCCCACCGGCGCCGGAGCCGACGATCGCGACGTCGCACTCCTCCTCGGCGTCCGGCGGCGTCAGCCCGCCGAGCGGCGCCGGATCCGCCTCCTGCACGCGGGCCGGGCCGACCCCGTCGGCGAGGCCGCAACGCGCCTCGTAGCCGACCCTCGCCCGGACCCGCTC
>JBKPNB010000221.1:0-24635 GCA_046732395.1 Actinomycetota bacterium
GGCCCTGGCCGGGGCGACCGCCGCGGCGCTCGCGGTGGTGGCCGCGGTCGCTTCGGCGCAGCCGGCCCCGGCGCCGGCGGTCCGCGCCGCGACGACAGGAGCCATTCCGAGCTCGTCGAGACGATCCCGATCACCCCCCGCCCCCGCGCCGAGCAGCGGGTCGCGATGTCGCTGACGCCGGGAAGGCTGCGGCCGCTCGCCGCGGGCGAGCGCCTCCTCCTCAACGGCGAGGTGCAGGTGACGCTGACCTGCGCTCGCCCCGGCCTGCCGCGATGCATCGGGCGCTCGTACTCGTTCAGCCCACACCTCGACGCCCGCCTCGTCCTCGCCGCCGCCAAGCGGACCGCCTCGGGGCCGGATGTCGTGCCGCTCTCGACCTGGGGCTCGCTCGAGTGCAGCGCCCATCTGCCGGACCGCAACCACCACTGCGTCCTCGTCTTCCCCCGCATCGCGGCGCGGCTCCCGGGCCTCGAGGCGCTGCCCTGCCCGCCGGCGCGCTGCTTCGTCAACCTGGTCCTCGCGGCCCACGCGCCGGCGGCGCGACGCGGCGACCGCCTGATCGTCGGCACCGACCGCCCGAACGGCACCGTGGCCCAGGACAAGGGCCGGCTGAACGCGGTCGAGATCGCGCCGGGCGCGCACCCCGCCGTCGCCCGCACCTCGAGCCGGCGCCGGCGCTCGCGCGCGCTGCCCGTTCACGAGAACGGCGGCCGCCGGGTCGTCTACTCGGTCCGCGTTCCGGCGGCTCGGCCCGGCGACGTCCTCGCCGTCTACGCCATGCAGGTCACCGACATCGGGGCGCTCCCGTTCGCCGCCTACGTCTCGGACGAGATCATCCTCGCCCGCAGCCCGCGCGCGGTCCGCCCCGCGCGGCCAAGCCCGGGCGCGGAGCACGGCTACGTGACCGAGGCGAACGGTTTCAACTGCACCCAGGGCCCGAGCCAGTTCCGGACCCCGTGCGCGTCGGCGAAGGCGGGGGTGATCGCGATCCGGCGCGCGGCCGGCCGCCCCTACTACGTGAACCTCGTCTCGCGCGCCAAGCCGAAGCACACCGGCGCGTCGCCCGGGGACGTGGCGCGGATCGACCGCGGCGGATCGCTGCGCGTGATCCGCTACCGCTAGTGCACTAGGAGCGGAGCGCCTCGAGCCGGGCGAACGGCTCGTCGAGGTTGCCGAGGAAGTCCTCGAAGCCGATCGCCGCGACCTGCGCGACGACGCCGTCGGGGGCCGCAGGGCTCGTCGCGAGCTGCTCGGCGAGCAGGTCGGCGAACGGGACCCCCTCGTCGAAGGCGCGCTGGGCCGCGGCCTGGACCAGGCGATAGGCGTCGTCGCGGGGCATCCCGGCCTCGACCAGGGCGGTCAGCGCCCGCTGGCTGAGGAGCGCGCCGGCGGTCAGCCCGAGGTTCGCGCGCATCCGCTCGACGTCGATCGTCATCTCGCGCACCACCCGGGTCGCGAGGTGCTGCGCGTAGTCGAGGAGGATCGTCGCGTCGGGCAGAACCACCCGCTCGGCGCCGGAGTGCGAGATGTCGCGCTCGTGCCAGAGCGCGACGTTCTCGAAGCCGATCTGCGCGTAGGAGCGCAGCACCCGGGCGAGGCCGGCTATCCGCTCCGAGAGGATCGGATTGCGCTTGTGCGGCATCGCCGACGAGCCCTTCTGCCCGGCGCCGAACGGCTCGGTGACCTCGCGGACCTCGGTTCGCTGGAGGTTGCGGACCTCGGTCGCCACCCGCTCGAGGCCGGCGCCGGCGAGCGCGATCGCCGCCAGCAGCTCGGCGTGGCGGTCGCGAGGAACGACCTGGGTCGAGACGTCCTCGGCGCCGAGGCCGAGCGCGTCCATCACCCGCCGCTCGATGCTCGGCGGGACCGAAGCGTAGGTGCCGACGGCGCCGGAGACCTTGCCCACCGCGACGCCGTCGACCGCCCGCTCGAGCCGGCGCAGGTTGCGATCGGCCTCGAACGCGAAGCCCGCGAGCCGGAGCCCGAACGTGGTCGGCTCGGCGTGGACGCCGTGGGTGCGCCCGATGGCGATCGTGTCGCGGTGCTCGAGCGCGCGCTCGACCAGCGCGTCGCGGAAGCCGCGGGCCCCGGCGACGAGCAGCTCGCCCGCCTCGCGAAGCTGGAGCGCGAGCGCGGTGTCGAGGACGTCCGAGGAGGTGAGCCCGTAGTGGATCCAGCGGCCCTCGGGCCCGACCGAGGCGGCGACGACGTCGACGAACGCGGCCACGTCGTGGCCCGTGATCCGCTCCCTCTCGGCGACCGCCTCGACCGTGAACGCCGCCCGTTCGCGGCACGCCGCGGCCGACTCGGTCGGGACGACGCCTTCGGCGGCCCAGGCGTCGGTCGACGCCAACTCGACCTCGAGCCATCCCGCCATCCGCCGCTCGTCGGTCCAGACCGCCCCCATCTCCGGGCGGGTGTAGCGCCGGATCACGGCTGGGCCGGCCTCAAATCCCGATGATCCGGGCCGCGAGCAGGCCGGCGTTCTTGGCGCCGTCGATCGCGACGCAGGCGACCGGGACCCCGGGCGGCATCTGCACCGCCGAGAGCAGCGCGTCGAGCCCGCCGAGGTTGGTGCCGGCGATCGGGACGCCGATCACCGGGAGGTCGGTGTGGGCCGCGGCGACGCCGGGGAGCGCCGCCGACATGCCCGCGCCGGCGATGATCACCCGCAGGCCGCGCATCCGGGCGTTGCTGCAGTAGTCGCGGACCATGTCCGGGTCGCGGTGGGCGCTCATCACCCGGACCTCGTAGCGGATCTCGGCCTCCTGGAGCGCCTTGCCGGCGGGCTGCATCTTCGGCTTGTCGTTGCGCGAGCCCATGATGATCCCGACGAGCGGGGCGTCGATGTCGATCTCCTCGAACGCCGCCTCGACGTCGGGCATCGGCTCCACCGTCGCCACCTCGCCGACTCCGCGCTGCTCGATCTCCAACTCTCCTCCTTACGGCCCGTTAGCTGGACAAGACGATTCTCGCCGCTCACGCGGTCGGCTGGGCGGCCGACTCCGCCGCGCGCGCCGCGATGTCGCCGCGCATCTGCTTGCCGTCGAACGAGATCATGTTCGCCGCGGCGTAGGCACGGTCGCGCGCCTCGGCCGCGGTCGGACCGAGCCCGGTGACGTTGAGGACCCGCCCCCCGGCGGTGACGGTCGCGCCGTCGCGGCGCGCGGTCCCGGCGTGGGTGATCTCCACCCGGTCGCAGGCGGCCGCCTCGTCCAGCCCCGAGATCTCCTCCCCCTTCGAGCTGGAGGCCGGATAGCCGGCGGAGGCGAGCACCACGGTAACCGCCCAGTCCGCCGAGAACTCCGCCTCCGCGCCCGCGAGCCCGCCGGGTCTCCGCGCGGCGGCGCAGAGCTCGACGAGGTCCGAGCGCAGCCGCGGCAGGACCGCCTGGGCCTCGGGGTCGCCGAGCCGGGAGTTGAACTCCAGCACCTTCGGACCGGCGGCGGTCATCATCAGCCCCGCGTAGAGCACACCGCGGTACGGCGTGCCGCTACGTCCGAGCAGCTCGACGACGGGGCGGTGGACCCGATCGACGAGCGAGGAGACGAGCTCGTCGTCGATCCCCGGGACCGGCGAGTAGCTCCCCATCCCGCCGGTGTTCGGCCCCGTGTCGCCGTCGCCGATCCGCTTGTAGTCCTGGGCGGGGGCGAGGGGGACGACATTCTCGCCGTCGCAGAGGGCGAGCAGCGAGAGCTCGTCGCCCGTCAGGTGCTCCTCGAGGACCACCGCCGTCTCGCCGAACCGGCGCTCGACGAAGAAGGCCTCGACGGCGTCGCGCGCCGCCCGCTCGTCGGCGCAGATGATCACCCCCTTGCCGGCCGCGAGGCCATCGGCCTTCAGGACCGCGGGGTAGGGGACCCGGGCCAGGTGGGCGAGCGCCTCCGCGCGATCGCGGAGCACGACGTGGTCGGCGGTCGGCACACCGGCCTCGGCCATCAGCGCCTTGGCGTGGGCCTTCGAGCCTTCGATCCGGGCCGCCTCGGCGCTGGGGCCGAAGGCATCGACTCCGGCGGCCTCGAGGGCGTCGACGAGACCGGCGACGAGCGGCGCCTCGGGCCCGACCACGACCAGATCGGCCCCCTCGGCAACGGCGGCGGCGACCAGGCCGTCGACATCGTCGGCGGCGACGGCGATGCAGCGGGCGTCGGCGGCGATGCCCGCGTTTCCGGGCGCCGCCAGCAGCTCCGGCGCGGATGGCGAGCGGGCGAGCGCCCGCACCAGGGCGTGTTCACGCCCCCCCGACCCGACGACCAGGATCCTCACCTCAAACCCCGCGACTCGAAGCCCGACGCAGGGATGCCGCAAGCGCCGAGTCGCGGGAAGGGTTCACAGCCCCTTGGTGAAGTCCTCGGAGGGGATCGCGGTCATCGTCTCGTTCGAGGTCGTGCCGCGCGAGCCGAGCTCGATCGAGACCTTGGCCATCGTCTTCTCGTCGGGAGCCTCGACGACGCTGACGAAGTCGTACTCCCCGAGCGTCGCCCACTGGCTCACGACCTTCACCCCGAGCTGCTCCATCTCCTTGTTCACCTCGTGGACCCGACCCGGGTGGTTCTTGATCGTCTTCACCCCGTCCGGGGTGAGGGACGTCAACATGATGTAGGTCGGCACTCGCTCTCCTCCTTCGCTCGCTGCGGGACCGGCCGGAGCCTACCGCCAGCGCGAAACGCCGAGTGGCGCTGAATGCCGCTAGGCCGCGGCTTCAAGCGGGGCGCCCTTCCTGGTGAAGGTGAGGTCGCCTCCGGCGGCGTCGACGACGACCACGTCGCCGTCGGCGAGCTCGCCCTCCAGCAGCCTCAGCGCGAGGCGGTCGACGAGCCGCTTCTGGATCACCCGCTTCAACGGGCGGGCGCCGTAGGTGGGGTCGTAGCCGAGGTTGCCGAGCAGCTTCCGGGCATCGTCGGTGAGCTCGATCTCGATCCCCCGCTCGCGGACGCGGCGCGCCAGCAGCTCCACCTGGAGCTCGACGATCTCGGAGAGCTGCTCGCGGGTGAGCGGCTGGAACTCGACGATCTCGTCGAGGCGGTTGACGAACTCGGGCTTGAAGTGGGCGCGGACTCCCTCCAGCCCGCCGGGGATGTTCGAGGTCATGATCAGGATGGTGTTGGTGAAGTCGACGGTCCGCCCCTGGCCGTCGGTGAGGCGTCCGTCGTCCATGATCTGGAGCAGGAGGTTGAACGCGTCCGGGTGGGCCTTCTCGATCTCGTCGAGGAGGATCACCGCGTAGGGACGGCGGCGGACGGCCTCGGTGAGCTGCCCGCCCTCCTCGTAGCCGACATATCCCGGCGGGGCGCCGACGAGCCGCGCCACGGCGTGGCGCTCCTGATACTCGGACATGTCGATCCGCACCATCGCCTGCTCGGAGTCGAACATGAACTCCGCGAGCGCACGTGCCAACTCGGTCTTGCCCACCCCGGTCGGGCCGAGGAAGAGGAAGGCGCCGATCGGCCGGTTCGGGTCGGCGAGGCCGGCCCGAGAGCGTCGCAGCGCGCTCGCCACCGCCTCGACCGCCTCGTCCTGGCCGACCACCCGTTCGTGGAGACGGTCCTCCATGTGGATCAGCTTCTCGACCTCGCCCTCCATCAGACGCGAGACCGGGATCCCGGTCCACTTCGAGACCACCTCGGCGACGTCCTCCTCGGTCACCTCCTCGGTGAGCATCGAGCCGCCGTCGGCGTGGAGCTCGCCGAGCCGGGCCTCCTGGTCGGCGACGATCCGCTCGAGCTCGGGGATCTCTCCGTAGCGGAGCTCGGCGGCACGCTCGAGGTTCGCCTCGCGCTCGGCCCGCTCGGCCTCACGCCCGGCCTCCTCGAGGCGACCCTTGGCCTCCTTGATCGCGTCGATCGCGCCCTTCTCGTTCTGCCAGCGGGCGGCCATCTCGGTCTCCGACTCGCGAAGCTCGGCGAGCTCGGCGTCGAGCGCCTCGAGGCGCGCCGCAGAGGCCTCGTCGGTCTCCTTCGCCAGCGCGGTCCGCTCGATCTCGAGCTGGGTGATCCGGCGGCGGACCTCGTCGAGCTCGGTGGGGACCGAGTCGATCTCGATCCGAAGGCGCGAGGCCGCCTCGTCGATCAGGTCGATCGCCTTGTCGGGGAGGAAGCGGTCGGCGATGTAGCGCTCCGACAGCGTCGCGGCCGCGACCAGCGCCGAGTCGGTGATCCGCACGCCATGGTGGTTCTCGTAGCGCTCCTTCAGGCCGCGGAGGATCGCGATGGTGTCGCCGACGTCGGGCTCGTCGACGAAGACCGGCTGGAAGCGGCGCTCGAGCGCCGCGTCCTTCTCGATGTGCTTGCGGTACTCGTCGAGGGTGGTGGCGCCGACCGCCCGCAGCTCGCCGCGGGCGAGCATCGGCTTCAGCAGGTTGGCGGCATCGACCGCCCCCTCGGCCGCCCCGGCGCCGACGATCGTGTGGAGCTCGTCCATGAACAGGACGATCTCGCCCTCGGCGTTCTGGACCTCCTTCAGCACCGCCTTCAGCCGCTCCTCGAAGTCGCCCCGGTACTTCGAGCCGGCGAGCAGCGCGCCGATGTCGAGCGCGACCACCCGCCGGTCGCGAAGCGACTCGGGGACGTCGCCGTCGACGATCCGCTGCGCGAGCCCCTCGACGATCGCGGTCTTGCCCACCCCCGGGTCGCCGATCAGCACCGGATTGTTCTTGGTCCGGCGGGAGAGCACCTGGATCACGCGGCGGATCTCCTCGTCGCGGCCGATGACCGGGTCGAGCTTGCCCTGGCGGGCCTCGGCGGTGAGGTCGCGGCCGAACTTCTCGAGCGCCTGGACGGTCTCCTCGGGGTTGGGAGAGGTGATCCGCTCAGGCCGCAGGTCCTCGATCGCGCTCGCAAGCTGGTCGCGGCCCGGAAGAACGTCGGCGACGCCCGACTCGGGGTCGGCGAGCGCGAGCAGCATGTGGTCGGTTGAGATGTACTCGTCGCCGCGCGCCGTCGCCTCGCGTTCGGCGCGCTGAAGGACGCGGACGAATGACGAGGAGGGGCGAACGTCGGGCTCCTCGGCGCCGGTCGCGGTCGCGAGCCGCTCGATCGCCGCCGCGGCGGCGCGGCGGGTGGCGCCGGCGTCGACGTCGACGCGCTGCAGCACGGGGACGACGAGGCCGTCGTCCTGGTCGAGTAGGGCGAGCAGGAGGTGGGCGGGGGCGACCTCCGGGTTGCGTCGCGCCGCGGCGACCCGCTGCGCGGCGGCGACCGCCTCCTGGGCCTTGATCGTGAACCTGTCCGGCTGCATTCCCATCAGCGTCGCCTCACTTCGCAGCCGCGCCCTCGCCGCCCCGTCCGCGGCCGCGCTCGACACGGATCGTCACCGAACGTCCTTCGGCCGACCCGCCCGCTCCCGGAGGCGAAGCCGAGGAAGCGGGCGGCCGAGACTCATACGCCCCATAGGGGACGATCTCGGCCCGCATCGAGCGCTTTACCCGCTCGATCTCCTCCAGCATCCGGCGCTCGATCTCGTTCGCGCGCTTCCGCATCCGGCCGAGCTCCGCGCGGGCCCGTTCGAGCTCCGCCTCGAGGCCGAGGACGGTCTCAACCCCGGCGAGGTTGAGGCCATCGTCGACCGTCATCCGCTGGATCCGGCGCAGCCGCTCGACGTCCTCGAGCGAGTAGAGCCTGGTGTTCTTCGCCGACCGCTTGGGCGTGATCAGGCCCCGGGCCTCGTACATCCGCAGCGTCTGCGGGTGCATTTCGGCGAGCTCGGCGGCGACCGAGATCATGAACACCGCCCGGCGCTGATCGAGGCGCGCCCTCTCGCCGCCGCCCGACGCGGCGGGCCGCGACCGCCCACCGTCGCTCCCGCGGGGGATGCTCATCGCGCACCAACCTTCGACGATCGCGCGGATGCCTCGCGGAGCAGGGCCGCGCGCGGGTCGTGGTCGTTCATCGCCTCGGCGAAGGTCTCGAGGGCCTTCCTCTGGTCGCCGCTGAGGTCTCGAGGCATCTCGATCTCGAGCCGATAGAAGATGTCGCCGCGCCCGCGGGTGCCCGCCCGCGGCGGGCCCTCGCCGCGGAGCCGCTGGACGGTCCCGTGCGCGGTCCCGGCCGGCACCCTGATCCGCTTCGTCCCGGTCAGCGTCGGCACCTCGACCGTCGCCCCCTGGACCGCCTCGGGGATCGTGATCGGCACGGTCACCTCGAGGTTGCCGTCCGACCGCTGGCGGAAGACCGGCGAGGGGGTGACGCGGGTGACGACGTAGAGGTCGCCGGGCGGCCCGCCGAGCGGGCCGTCCTCGCCCTTGCCCGCGACCCGGATCCGGGTCCCTTCGCGGACGCCGCCCGGGACCTTCACCCGGTAGCGCTTCCGCTGGACGGTGAGGCCCGACCCGCCGCAGGTCTCGCACGGCGACTCGATGATCTGGCCGCGGCCGCCGCAGCGCGGGCACGGCTGGCTGATCGAGAAGAAGCCCTGGCTCTGCCCCTCGACGCCGCGGCCGCCGCAGCGCGGGCAGATCGTCGGCGAGGTCCCGGGCTCGGCGCCGCTTCCCTTGCAGGTCGCGCAGGTGGCCTGCTTCGGGACCGCCACGGACACCTCGGTGCCGTTCACCGCCTGGTCGAATGAGAGCTGGACCTCGGTCTCGAGGTCGCGGCCGCGGCCCGCCTGCGGCTCGCCGCCGCGGCGGCCGAAGATGGTCGAGAAGATGTCGCCGAGGTCGGCGGTGAAGCCGCCCCCGGCCCCGGCGCCGCCACGACCCGCGCCGAAGCCTCCGAAGCCGCCGAACATCCCGCCCGCGTCGTATCGCTTCCGCTTGTCGGGATCCGAGAGCGTGTCGTAGGCCTGCTGGACCTCCTTGAAGCGCTCCTCGGCAGCGTCGTCGCCGGGATTGCGGTCAGGGTGATGCTCGCGCACCAGCCGCCGGTAGGCCTTCTTGATCTCATCCGCCGAGGCCTTGCGAGGGACCCCGAGCACCTCGTAGAAGTCGCGCGCCACCGTCGCCTCCTACTGCGCCACGACAACCCGCGCCGGGCGAATCACCTGCCCGTCCAGGCGGTATCCACGGGAAAGGGACTCGAGCACCGTGCCGGGCTCGGCGCCGTCGCCGGGCTGGGTCGAAAGGGCCTCGGAGGAATTCGGATCGAACCTCTCTCCGGTCGGATCGAAGGCCTCGAGCCCCGCCCGACGCAGCGCGTCGCTCAGTTCGCGATGGACGAGGCGCACCCCGTCGCTCAACGGATCGTCGTCGGGCGCGCTCTCCAGCGCCCGCTCGAGGTTGTCGATCGCGGGGATCAGGTCGCGGGCCAGCGCGGCCTTCGCCTTGCGCTCGGCGTCGGCCGCCTGCTGGACGGCGCGCTTGCGGTAGTTCTCGAAGTCGGCGCGGGCGCGCTTGGCGAGATCGAGGTACTCGTCGCGCTCGCGGCGGGTGTCGTCAAGTAGGGCAGTGAGATCGGCGTCAACCGCCGCGGCATCAGGGCCCTCGGCCTCCGTTGGCGAGTTATTGGCCCCATCCGCCACTAACTCGCCACCGGGCCGCGGCTCCTCCTCGGCCGCGGCCTCCTCCACCTGATCGTCGTGCGCGTCCCGCTTACGACCGCTCGTCATCGACGACCTCCGCGTCCACGACCTCCTCCTCGGCTCCCGCGCCGTTGCCGGAGGCCTCAGCGCCGGCGCCGTCGCCGGACTGCGCCTGCTGGGCCGCGGCCTGCTGGTAGATCTGCTCGGAGACCTTGTGGAAGGCCGCCTGCATCGCGTCGGTCTTCGCCTTGATCTCGTTCACGTCGCTCGAATCGAGCACCGCCTTCACCTCGGCGATCGCCTTCTCGACCTCCTGCTTGTCGTCGCCCGAGAGCTGGTCGCCGAGCTCGGCGACCTGCTTCTCGGCCTGGTACGCCGCGTTCTCGGCGACGTTCCGGGCCTCAGCCAGCTCGCGCTGGCGGCGGTCCTCCTCGGCGTGCGCCTCGGCGTCCTTGACCATCTGCTCGACCTCCGCCTGGTCGAGGCCGGACCCGCCCTTGATCTCGATCTTCTGCTCCTTGCCGGTCCCGAGGTCCTTCGCCGAGACGTTGAGGATCCCGTTCGCGTCGATGTCGAACGTGACCTCGATCTGCGGCATGCCCCGCGGCGCCGGGGGGATGCCGGTGAGCTGGAACTTGCCGAGCGACTTGTTGTAGACCGCCATCTCGCGCTCGCCCTGGAGGACGTGGATCTCGACCGAGGGCTGGTTGTCGTCGGCGGTCGAGAAGATCTCCGACTTGCGGGTGGGGATCGTCGTGTTGCGCTCGATCAGCTTCGTCATCACGCCGCCCTTGGTCTCGATCCCGAGCGTCAGCGGGGTGACGTCGAGCAGCAGGACGTCCTTGACGTCGCCGGCCAGCACGCCGGCCTGGATCGCGGCGCCGACGGCGACGACCTCGTCCGGGTTGACTCCCTTGTGCGGGTCCTTGCCCGTCAGCTCCTTGACCTTCTCCTGAACCGCCGGCATCCGGGTCATGCCGCCGACGAGGACGACGTGGTCGATCGTCGGCGCGCCGGCGTCGGAGATCGCCTGCTTGACCGGCGAGACGACGCGATCGAGCAGATCGCTGGTGAGCTCCCCGAGCTTGGCGCGGGTGAGCTTCAGCTCGAGGTGCTTCGGCTGCCCCTCGACCGCGGTGATGAACGGCAGGTTGATGGTCGTCTCCTGCGTCGCGGAGAGCTCGATCTTCGCCTTCTCGGCGGCCTCGTAGAGGCGCTGGAGCGAGTTCTTGTCCTGCGAGAGGTCGACGCCCTGGTCGCGCTTGAACTCGGCGACCATCCACTCGACGATCGACTTGTCCCAATTGTCGCCGCCGAGGTGGTTGTCGCCGGAGGTGGCCTTCACCTCGAACACGCCGTCGCCGATCTCGAGGATCGACACGTCGAAGGTGCCGCCGCCGAGGTCGAAGACGAGGATCGTCTGGTCGGACGCCTCCTTGTCGAGGCCGTAGGCAAGGGCGGCCGCGGT
This sequence comes from Actinomycetota bacterium, assembly GCA_046732395.1. Classification (GTDB taxonomy): domain Bacteria; phylum Actinomycetota; class Thermoleophilia; order Solirubrobacterales; family 70-9; genus JAWVFM01. The sequence continues at coordinate 10,922 of JBKPNB010000221.1, forward strand.
CGGCTCGTTGATGATCCGCTTGACGTCGAGGCCGGCGATCTTGCCGGCGTCCTTCGTCGCCTGGCGCTGGTCGTCGTTGAAGTAGGCGGGGACCGTGATCACCGCCGAGTCGACCGACTCCCCGAGCTTTGCCTGCGCGTCGGCGCGGAGCTTCGAGAGGATCATCGCCGAGATCTCCGGGGGCGAGAACTGCTTGCCGCGGACATCGACGCGGACGTCGCCGTTGGGGCCGGCGACGACCTTGTAGGGGACGATCGTCTCCTCCTCCTTGACCTCCGACTCCTTGCGGCCCATGAAGCGCTTGATCGAGTAGACCGTCGCCTCGGGGTTGATCACGGACTGCCGCTTGGCGACCGTTCCCACCAGCCGCTCGCCGCCCTCGGTGAAGGCGACGACGGAGGGGGTGGTCCGCCCGCCCTCGGCGTTCTCGAGGACCTCGGGGTCGCTGCCGTCGAGCACGGCGACGCACGAGTTCGTGGTTCCGAGGTCGATGCCGATTGTCTTCGCCACTGTCAAATCTCCTTCGTCACTCAGACCGAACGCGCCAAGTAGGCGCGCCCGCTGTCTTGACCGTTATCTAAAAATCTGAGTGAGAGTGTATCAACCCTGGCCGCGAGGTCAAGGCGAATTCGGGCGGAACCGGCGGGCTCGACGCACGGAGTTCGGGCTGGCGACGGAGCGCTGGGTAGAGGCCGCCGTGGTCATTTGACCGTCAAATTGCCCTTCATGCCGGCGGCTTCGTGGCCGTCGACGCTGCAGAAGAACGTGTAGCTGCCGGGCTTCAGGTCGTTGAACGTCTTGCTCGTCGAAGCGCCTTGAATCACGCTCGTGCAGCCGAGCTCCTTGCTTCCCTGCTGGATGCAGAAGTCGTGCTGCAGGGGGGCCTGGTTGGTGAAGTCGACCGTGACGTTGCCGGCCTTCGCGCTCAGCGAGCTCTGCTGGAAGGCGAGCTGGCCGCTGGGGTCGGCGGACGCGGTGATGGTTGACGCACCGGCCTTCGGTGGCGGTGGCTTCTTCGTGGGGGGCGGCTTCTTCGGCGGCGCCTTCTTGGCGGGGCCGGTCGGCGCGGCCTCGCAGTTCACCTTCGAGGCCGGGATTTCCGGAGCGGGCCCCGAATTCACGTACGGGACGTTGCGGGCGATGAAGCTCGCGACCAGCTCGGCATTTGCCCCCTGGAGGATCCCGGCCGGCATCCGCCCGCCGACCCCGTTGTCAATGGCGGCGATCACGCGCTGGCAGTTCGCGTCTACCGAGCTGCTGGTCTCGGGGCCGCTCGCTAGAAACGCTTGACTGTCGAAGTTCGGGCCGACAACCCCGTCGGTTCCGCCGGCGGAGAATGTGTGGCAGGACCCGCAGTTGGTCCTGAACAGGTCCTGCGCCGTGCGGTCGGACGATGAGATCGGCATCGTCGCCGCGCCCGGATCGCCGCGGGTCTGGAGCGCCCAGAAGGGGATCACGACGATCCCGATCACGGCGACGACTCCGAAGGTGGCCAACGCGCGCTTGCTCATCGCTCTCGAACCCGCGGCGGCGGGGTCGAGATACTAGTTCTTAGTCCGCCCCGCCAGCGACGGCGAGCCAGTCGCCGCGCCGGTAGAACGGGCACATCCGCCGCAGCCCGCACTCGGGGCAGCGGGGCCGCGGGCGGCAGATCGCCCGGCCGTGGCGGATCAGGTTGATGTGAAGCTCGTAGGCGTCGGCCGGGTCGGTGATCCGCAGCATCTCGTCGTGGGCGCGCTCGAACGACGCCCGCTCCGGGAACAGCCCGAGGCGACCGCCGACCCGGTAGACGTGGGTGTCGACGGGGATCTCCGGCCGCCCGAAGGCGAAGATCATCACGCAGGCCGCGGTCTTGCGGCCGACGCCGGGCAGCGACTCGAGGAATTCGAGCGCCTCATCGCGGGGGGCGTCCGCGAGCCAGTCGAGGTCCGGCTCGGGATCGCCGATCAGCCGCAGCACCTGCTGGATCCGCGGTGCCTTGATCGCCGACAGCCCGCCGGGCCTGATCGCCTCCTCGATGGCCTCGGCCGGCGCGTCGCGGACCTCCTCCCAGGTCGGGAAGCTCTCGCGCAGGCGGCCGTAGGCGACGTCGCGGTTGGTGTCGCTCGTGTTCTGGGAGAGGATCGTGCGCACCAGCTCCGCGATCGGGTGGTCGTGGGGCTCGTTCACCGGCCGGCCGTAGAGCTCGCGGAGGCGGTCGCGGATCGCCCGTACCCGCCGCTGCGGGGGCCGTCGCCAGGCGGCCGCTTCGACTCTCCGGGCCGCCTCCATTCGACGGAGGATATGTGGGCGAGCGCACGAAACCAGCCGAGTTACCCCCTTTAAAATGGCGCCACCCGTGCCTCGTCCGCTCGCCAAAGTCGCCCGCGGCCTCCCGAATGGGGGCGGCGACGCCCTGCGCCAATTCCTGTTGTTCTCGCTCGCCTACGGGCTCTACGAGCTGGTCCGCGGGGTCGCCGACCGCGAGCACGCGCTGGCGCTAGCGAACTCGATGCACATCATCCACTTCGAGCGCTCGCTCGGCGTCTTCTTCGAGCCCGGCCTCCAGCAGGCGTTCCTCAACCACCGCTGGATCATCGACCTAGCCAACTTCATGTACCTGAACAGCCACTTCGTGTTGACGACTTCGTTCCTGATCTGGCTCTACCTGAAGCGCAACGAGAACTTCTACTTCGTCCGCAACATGTTCCTGGTGGCGATGGCGCTGGCGCTCGTCGGCTACACGCTGTTCCCCGCCGCGCCGCCGCGGATGATCCCCAGCGCCGGGTTCACCGACACGATCAGCGCCTTCACCCACACCGACCAGAACACGGCGATCACCAGCATCCTCGTCAACCCCTACGCGGCGGTGCCGAGCATGCACGTCGCGTTCGCGCTCATGATCGGCGTCCCCGGGTTCCTGGTCAGCCGCAGCGCGGCGGCGCGGACCTGGTGGTCGGCCTACCCGATGCTGATCTTCTTCGTGATCGTCGTCACCGCCAACCACTTCTGGTTCGACGCGGCGATCGGCGCCGCGGTGGCGTGCGCGGCGGCCATCGCCGCGACCCAGCTCGCGCGCCTGCGTCCCGCCGCCTGGTCGTGGCGCGAGGCGCCCGACGAGGCACCCGCCTAGCGCCGCTTCGCTGACACCGGGCAGCTGAGGGTCCCGCTGCCACCGCTCTTGTTGACGGTGCAGCCGTCGATGGCGAGGGCGTTGTTCGCCGTGATCGCGGTGGTGGCGCTCGTCGCGGTGTTCGCCTGGCTCGCGGTCGATGCGGTGTCGGCGCTCTTCGCGCTCGGGACCTTGGCGAGCGTCCCCTCCTTCACCTGCTTGCCGGTGATCGTGCCCTGCTTCAGCTTGCCGCCGCCGATCGTCTGCGCCTTCAGCTTCTTGCCCGCCACCGAGCGATCGGCGAGCCGGCCGCCGTTGATCTTGGTCACCGCCAGCGCCGATCCCCCCAGGGCCAGGAACACCGCCAGCGTCGACATCACGTTCGCGTAGCTGAACCTCCGCTCTGCGCCCTTCACCCTCGCTCCTTCCAGTCCCGCTTTGCGGGCCGGATGCTACGCGGTCTCCGGGTCGGGGGAACGATCGGCTCGGTGGGATTCCGGCGCGACCGCTAGCGTCCAACCCATGGCGACAGAACCGCCGGCCGGCGGCCAGCTTCGCGACGTTCGAACCGCCGACGAGTTCCGCGTCTACGCCCGCAACCGGCTGATCGAATCGCGGCTCACCCCGAACGCGATCTCGCTCACCGGCTTCGTCCTCAACCTCGCCGCCGCCGGGCTCGTCCTCGGCCGGCTCTTCTTCCTCGCCGGCGTCGCGTTCATCGTCGGCTCGGTGATGGACACCCTCGACGGCCGCTACTCGCGGATGTCCGGGAAGGGGACGCTGTTCGGCGCCTTCCTCGACTCGACCCTCGACCGGATCGAGGAGGGAATCGTGCTCGCCGCGGTCGCCTGGTACTTCGCCGACCGCGGCGACGCGGTGGCCGCCGCGCTCTGCGTGGTCGCCGTCCTCGGGTCGCTGATGGTCTCCTACACGCGCGCCCGGGCGGAGGCGCTCGGGGTCGAGTGCAAGGTGGGGATCGCGACCCGCCCCGTCCGGGTGGTGATCCTCTCGGTGGGGCTGGTGTTCGCGAAGGGGGCGGGGATCGCCGACTTCGTAGTGCTCGCGCCGGCGGTCTACGCGATCGCCGCGCTGACCGCGATCACCGCTGTCCAGCGCGTCTGGCACGTCCGCAGCGTGCTTCGCCGGGGCGCCCTCAGGTAGGCCGTCCCGCGTGTAACGAAGCGCGCTTTGAGGCATATATTCGGACTCATCCCGCGCGAGAGAGGATTTCGGCATGACGGATAACGGACAAGCGGCCGACGGGGCGTCGGCGAACGGTCGCCGTCTCGACGACGGCAAGGTGCGTGTGGCGATCGTCGGCGTCGGCAACTGCGCCAACGCCTTCGTCCAGGGAGTCACCTACTACAAGGACGCCGACCCCGCGGAGAGGGTGCCGGGGCTCATGCACGTCGACCTCGGCGGCTACCACGTCCGCGACATCGAGTTCGTCGCCGCCTTCGACATCGACTCCGAGAAGGTCGGAAAGGACCTCTCGGAGGCGATCTGGTCGGGTCAGAACGACACCATCAAGTTCGCCGACGTCCCGCACCTCGGGGTCGAGGTTGAGCGCGGGATGACCCACGATGGCCTCGGCAAGTACCTGAAGGAGAAGATCACCAAGGCCCCGGGGCCGACCGCGGACATCGTCGGGATCCTCGAGGAGACGAAGGCCGACGTGATGGTCTGCTACCTGCCGGTCGGCTCCGAGCAGGCGACCAAGTGGTACGTCGAGATGGCGATCAAGGCCCGCGTCGGGTTCGTCAACTGCCTGCCGGTGTTCATCGCCCGCGAGGACTACTGGGAGGAGCGGTTCCGCCGCAACGGCTTGCCGATCATCGGCGACGACATCAAGTCCCAGGTGGGGGCGACGATCGTCCACCGCCAGCTCGCCCGGCTGTTCCACGATCGCGGGGTGCGGATGGAGCGGACCTCGCAGCTGAACGTCGGCGGCAACATGGACTTCTACAACATGCTCGAGCGCGAGCGGCTGGCGTCGAAGAGGGAATCGAAGACGAACGCCGTGACCTCGATCATGGGACACGAGCTGCCCGCCGACGACGTCTACATCGGTCCCTCGGACTACGTCGCCTGGCTCACCGACCGCAAGTGGGCACACATCCGGCTCGAGGGCCGCTCGTTCGGCGACGTTCCGCTCAACGTCGAGCTCAAGCTCGAGGTCTGGGACTCGCCTAACTCGGCCGGGATCGTGATCGACGCGGTGCGGATCGTGAAGCTCGCGCTCAACGACGGCATCGCCGGCCAGCTCGACGGCCCCTCGAGCTACCTGATGAAGTCTCCGCACAACCAGCGCCCGGACGACGAGGCGCGCGAGCTGACCGAGGCGTTCATCGCCGAGCATGCCCGCAAGGCGCCAGGCGAGCGGGCGAAGGAGCTCGCGGCGGAGACCGCCTCCTAGCTCCCTCGCGGCCCGCGCCGGGCTCCATATCCTCCGGGCGTGACCGAGCCGCTCCGGATCGCCCAGGTGACGCCGCATCCGTGGGCCGGGCACGACGAGCTCAACGACTACGTTGGCAAGCTGGCGGGCGAGCTCTCGGGCCGCGGACACCGGGTGGTGGTAGCGGCCCCGTCGGAGTCGCGGGCGAAGGTCAGGGCCAGCCGGGCGGCGATTCGCACCGCGGCCGAGGGCGGGCGCGACATCCCCGCCCGCTGGGATGGGCCGCGCGCCGGCACCGACGGCGGCCCGCCGGTGCTCGCTGTCGGCCAGGGCCTCGCGATCCCGGGCGGCCCGCGGCCGCGGACCGCGACCGTCCCGCTCGACCTCGGCCCGACCCTCGAGCGGCTGCTGGCCGGGATCGCGTTCGACATCGTCCACGTCCACGACCCGTTCGCACCCGGCGCCTCCTCGATCGCGCTGCGCGACTCGCACTCGCTCAACGTCGGCACCTTCCACGCACCGACCGAGCGGCTGGTCTCGACCCAGGTCGCGCGCCCGCTGGTCGAGATCTTCTTCGGTCGCCTCGACGCGCGGACGGCCTCGAGCGCCGCCACCCGCGAGCTGATCGAGCGCTACTTCCCGGGCACGTACGAGCTGATCGAGCCGGGGGCCGACCCGGCCGAGCCGAGGTGGCCGCGCGAACAGCGAGCAGCCAGCAGCGAGCAGCGACGCCCCGTTCGGATTGCCTATTGCCTCCGCGAGGAGCGGGGAGCCCTGCGGCTCGTCCTCCGGGCGCTGCGAAGGCTGCCGCTCGAGTCGAGCTGGGAGGCGGCGATCTGGATCGAGCGGGGCGACGAACCGCCGCTCCGCCTCGCCCGCCGGCTCCGCGAGCGCGTGGCGATCACGGGCGCGGAGGAGGTCGAGGCGGAGGAGCTGATCGCCGCGGCCGACGTCGTCTGCCTGGCCTCGGGAGGCCCGAGGCCGGCGCCGGGGGTGGTCCGCCAGGCGCTTGCCTCGGGGACGGTGCCGGTCGTCTCCCACATCGCCCCCTACGCGGAGGTCGTCGGGGACGGGACCCGGGGACTGCTGTTCCCCGCCGGCGATGCGATCACGCTCGCGGGGCAGCTCGTGCGCCTGATCGAGCAGCCGGATGTCCGCAACTCGCTGCGGGCGGCGGGGCGCGAGGGGTGGCGGTCGTGGTCGCGGGTGGCCGAGGAGTTCGAAGAGATCTACCGGTCGCTGTCGGCGCGCCGGCACGACCCCGAGGGCCGGCGCGAGATCCGCCGGCGGCTCACCGCGCGGCCGAGGATCAACGTCGACCTCCACATGCACACCGACCACTCGCCGGACTGCGCGACACCGGTCGAGGTCCTGCTCGCGACGGCCAAGGACCGCGGCCTGGGGGCGATCGCGGTCACCGACCACAACGAGATCTCCGGGGCCCTCGCGGCGCGCGAGGCCGCCGCCGAGCTCGGCGGGATCGAGGTGATCGTCGGCGAGGAGGTGAAGACGGCCGAGCAGGGGGAGGTGATCGGCCTGTTCCTGGACGAGCGAATCGGGCGGGGGATGACGATGGCCGAGACGATCGCCGAGATCCGCCGCCAGGGCGGGCTCGTCTACGTCCCGCACCCGTTCGACCGGCTGCATTCCGTCCCCGACTACGAGCACCTGCTCGACATCGTCGAGGACATCGACATCCTCGAGGTCTTCAACCCCAGGGTGGCCCTGACCGCGTTCAACGAGGAGGCCGAGCGGTTCGCGGCCAAGTACCGGATCGTCCCCGGCGCCGGGTCCGACAGCCACGTCGCGCAGGGGCTCGGCAGCGTGATGATCCGGGTCCACGACTTCGACGGCCCCGACGAGTTCCTGGAGGCGATGCGCGACGCCGATATCGTCCGCAAGCACAAGAACCTGGTCTACGTCCAGGCGCTGAAGTTCCTCCAGACCACCGCGCGGCCACGGCCGACCCGGCGGGCCGCGGCCCGGAAGCCACCGCGGGCGGTCCGCGGAGGGCGGCCGCGGGGCAAGCGCTGATGCGCCGGCAGGAGCGGCGCGCGGATCGTCAAAGTACGGGCGAGCCATGTCCCCCACGACGGACGACGAGATCCAGGAGAAATACCTCGAGCGGGCGATCCGCGAGCTGAACTCGCTCACCCGCCGGCTCCAGCAATGCTCGCATTGCCCGCGGGGGAACCTGATGCCGGTGCTCGGCTCGGGCCACCCCCAGGCCGACGTCTTCCTCCTCAAGCACTCGCCGTCGGCGGCCGAGATCGAGGAGGGCGTGGCTTTCTACGGCCGCGCGGGGAACGCGCTGATGAAGTCGTTCAAGCGGCTCGGGATCGATCCGCTCGCGGTCTACGGGACGCTGTGCGTCAAGTGCCCCGTCGCCGATCCGTCGCTCGCGGCCGGCGAGTGCGTCGAGCGAGTGGTCGAGGAGATCGCGATCGTCCAGCCCCGCTGCATCGTCGTGCTGGGCGAGCCCGCCCTCGCCACGCTCAACGAGCTGTCGGTGCCGCTCGCCGAGCGGCTCGAGGCCACGCCGGGGGAGATCCAGCGGATGACGCCGACGATCGACGCGCTGTTCGTCCCCGACATCGACGCCTCGCTCGACGCCGAGGAGCCGAAGCGCGCGTTCTGGCGCGCCTTCCGCGTGCTCGGCGATTGGTACGCGGAGCTCCCGCCGTACTGATTTCCCACCCTTCGGGGTAACCTCGCCCGTTGGTGGAGCTGGAGGAGCGAACGATCGAGTCGCTGCCCGAGCGGTGCGAGAACTGCGGGGCGACCCTCACCGACGGCGAGAAGCAGCGGATCCTCGACGACGGGGCGAGCGTGGCGCTCTGCACGACCTGCGCCGTCGAGGCCGAGGCGATCCCGGAGGAGGCCGACGAGGCCGACGCCGGCTACTGAGCGGCGCCCCTGGGGACGATCTTCACGCTCACCGAGCGGGCGCCGGACCGGCGGGCGAGGCGCAGGTAGCGGGACCGCGGACGCCTCCTCACCACCGCGGCGCCCTTGAGCTCGACGCGGTAGCCGTGGCGGTAGTGGATCCGGGGCACGTAGACGACGGTCTCGACGTCCCGCGGTAGGCGCTCGCCGTCCGGGGCGCGGGTCGAGTAGCGGAGGTCGAACTCGTCACTCGCGGGGTCGAAGGAAAAGCTCTGCGGCGTCCCGGCCACCGCCTGTGGGTACGGGCGGTCGAGCTCCGCGAGCTTGGCGTGAAAGACGTTCGGGCCGTGGGGGGCGGCGCGCGGGTCGTGGACGATCGCCTGGATGTCGCCCGGGCCGCTGGTGGTGGGGTCGTCGCAGCCGCAGTAGTGCCACCACATCCAGGGGAGCATCGCCCGGTCGGAGCGGTCGACCATCCGCTCGATCGTGGGGAGGTCGTCGGTGGCGCCGAACTCCGACAGCAGCGCCGGCTCGTGGCCGGCGACGGCGTGCTCGACGGCGTGGTCGACGGTCGTCTGCTCGAGGGCGTCGCACGGCGGGTTGGCGGTGCCGACCGCGCAGTAGTCGTGGAAGTTGAAGCCGACGTTCGAGTCGGGCGGGCGCGGGGTGTAATAGGGGTTCCCGGAGTTGGCGGTGACGACCGGTTCGTACCAGACGGTGTGGGTGCGGTCGACGCGGCGGATCGCCCTCACCACCTTCGCCTCGAGCGGGCCCAGCTTTCCCTCCTCGAACTCCGGACAGCCGGCCGGCGACACGCAACTCGGGAAGTCGGTGCCGGGCCAGGGCTCGTTGAGCGGGTCGTAGCCCATCACGTAGCCGCGCTTGGCGAACCGCCTGGCGACGTCCGCCCACGCCGCGGCGAACCGCTCCTGGAGCCCGACCCCGTCCGGGCCGGCCGCGTCGTTCCAGAGGCTGTCCCAGGCTGCGTTCTCGCCGGGGCTGGTGACGTAGGTGGTTGGGAAGCCCGTGAGCGGCTCGGTTGCGGCGCCGTCGTCGAGGATCGCCCAGCCAGGGAAGCCCTCGCCGGTGAACTTCTCGGCATAGAGGTCCTGGTGGAAGTCGAGGAGGCTGAAGATGCCCTGGCGGGCCAGCGTCCGCTGGGTGGCTGCGATGTGGTTGAGGTAGCCGGCGCTGTAGCGGCCGGGGCGCGGCTCGACGCCGGTGTAGATGACACCGAGGCGGACCGCGTCGAAGCCGTGGCGGCGAAGGAACTTCGTGTCGGGATCGTTGAAGCCGATCGCGCCCGGGTAGTACGGCGGACGCTTGTAGACCATGTTCACCCCGTGGACGATCACCGCCCGCCCCTCAGCATCGGTGATCCAGCGCCCGGAGGTGGCGAGCGGGGGCTCGGGGCCGGGGGGCGGGGAGGCGGCGGCGGGGGCCGCCGTCAGCGCGAGGGCAGCGAGGCAGACGGCGAGCGGCGCGCAGGACCTCACGGCGCCGCCGCCTCGGCCACCCCCGTCATTCCCTCGACCGTCGCGCTCGCCAGGCCGCGGACGACGATGACGTCAAGGGCGTCGTAGGCGGCGAGCGCCGTCGAGGCCTCGTCGCGGTCGGCGGCGGCGACGCCGACGGTCCCCTTGGGCTCGGCGAGGCGGTTGAAGTGGTTTCGGTAGCCGGCGTGAAGGTCGCGGTAGAAGCCCTCCTCCTTCGCCAGCCGCTCGGAGGCGTCCGCGCCGACGGCGGCCCGGACATAGCCGAAGATCGGCGGTGGCTCGCGGCCCGCGGCGGCGGCGCCGCGTTCGACGTGCTCGCGGGCGCCGGCCGCGAACGCGGGCGTCATCCAGTTGAAGAAGACGCCGTCGTAGGAGGCGCCGCCGAGCGCGCACATCTTCGGGCCCATCGCCGCGAGCACCAGACGGATGCCCGGGAGCGCCTCGCGGAGGTCGTCGTGCGCGGCGCGCATCCTCGTCAGCGGCCGCTCCGAGAAGCCGGCGCCGACACCGAGCCAGAGGCGCTCGCGGTCGAGACCGAGGCGGTCGAGGTGGTCGGCGATCGATCTCTCCTCGTGGCGGTCGAGCGCCATCACCGCCACCCCGAGATCGAGCGCCGGGGCCGCGCCGGCGAATGCCGCCAGCGTCTCGAGGCCCAGGGCGCCGGGGTGGTCGTTCGACCACATCGAGCCGTAGCCGAGCTCCGCGCAGCGTGCGGCGAGCGCCCGCGCGACGTCGGGGTCCAGGCCCGCCGCCACCCCGAATCCCCTCTCCCCACCCATCGCGCCCGCGCTCATCCCGCGGACTGCGGACTGCGGACTGCGGACTCGAACTCCGCCACGCACTCGATGTGCGGCGTCTGCGGAAACATGTCGACCGGCCGCACGCGCCGCAGCCTATAGCCGCCCTCGGTGAGCTGGGCCGCGTTCGGGGCGAGCGTCGTCGGGTTGCAGGAGACGTAGACGATCCGCCGCGGCTCGGCCTCGAGCACCCGGCGCATGACCTTCTTCCCCAGACCCGCGCGCGGCGGGTCGACGACGACCAGATCGGGCCGCCCCACCTCGGCTACGAGTGGTCGCAGCCCGAGCCTGGCGTCGGCGGCGCGGAACCCGGCGTTCGCGATCCCGTTCCGCTCGGCATTCCGCTCGGCGTCGGCGACCGCCTCTGGGACGGATTCGATCCCCCACACCTCGCCCGCGCGCCGCGCCAGCACGAGACCGATCGTGCCCACCCCGCAGTAGAGGTCGAAGACGCGCTCGTCGCCGGCGAGGGCGGCGAACTCGGCGACCGTCGCGTAGAGGCGATCGGCGGTCTCGGTGTTGGTCTGCAGGAACGCCGTCGCCGATACCTCGACCTCGACGCCGCCGATCCGCTCGACGAGGCGCTCGGCGCCGAGCGCGCCGGTCGGGCCCGCGGTCCCGCTCCCGGGGCCCTCGACGATCGTGTGGAGGTCGACCGGCGGGCGCGGGATCTCGGCCTCGGAGGTGACGAGGCGGGTCTGCAGCTCGCCGGTCCGGCGCCCCTCGCGGACGACGAGGTTGCGAAGCGTCCCGCCTCGGCGCCGGCGGTCGTAGGGCTCGAGCCGGTGCGAAGCGGCCCAGGCGGCGAGTTGCGCGCGCGCCTCGTCGGCTCGCTCGGAGGCGAGTAGGCAGCCGCTCGCGTCGACGACCTCGCTCCAGCTTCCGCGTCGGTGGAAGCCGAGGACGAGGTCGGTGCCGCGCCGGCCGAAGCTGTACTCGAGCTTGTTGCGATAGCGCCAGGTCTCGACGGCCGGAACGATCGGCTCGAGCGCAAAGCCTTCGAGCCCGCCGAGGCGGCGGAGGGCCTCGGCGACCTGGCGCTCCTTCTCGGCGAGCTGCCGCTCATACGGCAACCCCTGCCACGGGGCCCCGGGGCACGGCTCGCCGTCGTGCAGGCAGCGGTCGGCGACCCGATCCGGGCTCGGAGTGAGCAACTCGAGCGCCGTCGCCTCAGCGAAGTCGCGGCGGCGGCGGTCGACGCGGGCCCGCACCCGGTCGCCCGGGAGGCCGCCGGCGACGAAGACGACGTAGCCGTCGCGGCGGGCGACGCCGCGACCGCCGTGGGCGAGGTCGGAGACCTCGAGCTCGACCTCCTCGCCGCGGCGGGGCTTGGCGAGCACGGTCTCGGGGGCGTCGGTCACGCGAATACATTGCCAGCCCATGGCCGTCGACATCGCCGAGTACCGCCGCCGCGCCGAGGAGTTCTCAGCCGAGCTCAATCGCGAGTACTACCGCCATCTCGCGGGGCGGAAGCCCGAGCTCGAGATCGACGCGATCTACCGTCGCTTCGAAGGTCTCTTCGAGGCGGCCGCGGTCGACGCTCTGCGCACCGCGGTCGGGGCGGCCACCGGCGACGAACGCCGCCGGCTTCGGTACCTCCTCCACTTCGCCTTCGACGGCCTGGTCGGGGCCCGGACCAAGGCCGAGCAGGAGGAGCTCGCGAGGCTCGAGGCATCGCTCGAGGTCGAGCTCGACGGCGCGGCGATCGGCTACCGGCAGGTCGCCGCCAAGCTCGCAAACGAACCCGAGGGGGAGCGGCGCGCGGCGCTCGCCGCGGCCCGGGACGCGGTCCTTGCCGAGCGCCTCGACCCGCTCCACCGCAGCGCGCTGGAGCGCGCCCGCGCGGCCTGCGTCGAGTTCGGCTGGAGCGGGTCGGCGGCGGCCTACGCCGACCTCCGTCGGCTCGACCTCGCGGGGCTCGCCGATCGGACGGCGGACTTCATCGCGGCGACGGACTCCAGCTACGCGGACGTCGCCGACCCGGAGCTCGAACGGACCGGGGTGCCGCCACTCGGGCGCCTGCGCCGCTCCGACCTGCCGCGGTTCTTCCGCGCCGTCCACCTCGACGGCCCGTACCGGGCGGAGGGAATGCTGCCGACGCTCGCTGGGACCCTCGCCGGGCTGGGGATCGCGCTCGATCGGCAGCCGAACGTCACCGTCGACGCCGACCCCCGGCCGACGAAGTCGCCGCGGGCGTTCTGCTCGACCCCGCGGGTACCGGACGAGATCTACCTGGTCGTCGCCCCCGTCGGCGGCCGTGGCGACTACGACGCGCTCTTCCACGAGGCCGGCCACGTCGAGCACTACGCGAACACCGACGCGGCGCTTCCGTTCGAGTACCGGCACCTCGGCGACAACGCGGTGACCGAGTCGTTCGCCTTCCTGCTCGAGGGGATCATCGCCGACCCCCATTGGCTCGCGGATCGCCTCGCGGCCGCCGACCCGGAGCGGACCGCAGAGCACGCCCGGGCCGCGAAGCTGGTGATGGTCAGGCGCTATTGCGCGAAGCTCGCCTATGAGCTCGAGCTCGGCGGGCCCGATCCCGATCTGGCCCGGATGCCCGACCGCTACAGCGAGCTGCTCGGAAACGCGATCCGGGCGGAGTGGCCGCGCGAGACCTGGCTCGACGACGTCGACGAGGGCTTCTACGTCGCTTGTTACCTGCGCGCGTGGGCGCTCGAGGCCCATTGGCGCCGTGCGCTTCGCGAGCGCTTCGGCGAGCGGTGGTTCGCCTCGGCCGCGGCCGGGCGGTGGCTCGCCGAGCTCTGGCGCGAGGGCCAGCGGCTCGGCGCCGAGGAGCTCCTCGCCGAGCGGCTCGGCGAGGAGCTCGACTTCGGGATGCTCGCCGCCAAGCTGACCGGCGCCGGGTGAGTCTTACCTACTTCGCGAGCCGTCGCTCGATGTCGTCGAGGATGCCCTTGCGGGCCTTGCCGCGCTGCTCCTGGGCACGGACCTTGCGCAGATCGGAGGAGCTCAGGTCGCCCAGCCGCTGCCTGACCTGGGCCGCGGTGAGCTGGTCGTAGGCGCTGATCGGCCAGGCCCCGCTGGC
>JBKPNB010000222.1:0-5428 GCA_046732395.1 Actinomycetota bacterium
GACGGCGAGCACGTGCTGGAGACCTCGCCGCCCACCGTGGCGCCGATGGAGCAGCTGCTCAAGATCGACGAGCAGCATCCCTCGGATATCGAGTTCCTTCCCGACGTGAACCACGCCGACGGCGGATACGTGTTCGTGACGAAGGAGTTCATCGAGCGGCGGCTGGCGGTGTACCGCTGGGCGCCGGGTGAGGACCTAGTGCTCATCGATCACATCTTCCAGGGATTTCCCGCCGGAATCCCGGACGAACCTCTCCTCAAGCCGACCACGGAGGTCCTGAGCCCGGTCGCCGGCCCCAACTTCGTCTTCGTCGACCGGGTCGGCGCCTACTACCACCTCGGTATTGCCAGCGACCATTGGGGGTGGGGCCAGCTGATGCGCGCCCGCGACATCGAGCTGTTCCCCGGTTGCACGCCCGGCGCGATCGACGTCTCGGCGTTCGCGCCGGCGGGCATGTTCCCCTATCCGGTGCTGCACGGAACGGGCGCCAGCCAGGTCAAGCTGGTGCGGGACGCCGAAGCGAAGTGGTTCCTGCTCGCGTTCCACAGTGACCCGCCCGATGACGAGCACGGCACCGATTACGTCGACCTCTACGACGTCCGCTTCGAGCCGTTCGCGATCTCGCCGATCCGCGACACCGTCCACGTCTCGTTCAGTCCCGGCGACACCGGATTCGCCAGCACCGGGACCCATTACGTGGAGCGGGCGGGCCGGCTGCTGTTGCTCTCGTCGTACCGATGGGCCGAGGACGAGGGCCCCGGGGAATCCAGCTACGTCAGCCGCGTCGACGAGTTGCCATCGTCCTAAGTCCGATGCCGCAGTCGTCCGACGAGCCTGCCGCGACAGGGTGCATCTATCCCCAGTCGAACGCGACCGCTCGGCCGATCGCCGACGAGCTCGCCGCGCTCGCGGCCAACAGGAGCAAGTGCACGAGCTTCTACCTCGACACCGTCGAGGACATGGGCCACGAGGCCAACGATCACCATCAGGGGCTCGCGCGGACGCACCAGCTCTCCGACGGGTCGATCTATTTCTTCCTCACCCACTCGGAGACCGACGAGGGAGACCAGGGCATCGTCTCGCAGTATCGATACTCCGGCCCGACCGACGGCGAGCACGTGCTCGAGGCCTCCCCGCTGACGGTCGCGCCGATGGAGCAGCTGCTCCGGATCGACGAACAGCATCCGTCGGACATCGAATTCCTCCCCGACGTCAACCACGCCGACGCCGGCTACGTGTTCGTGACCGAGGAATTCGACCAGCGGCGCGTGGCGGTGTATCGGTGGGCGCCGGGGGCGGACCTGGTCCCGCTCGACGACATCTTCCAAGGATTTCCGGCGGGTATTCCCGACGAAGCCCTGGTCAAGCCCGGCGGAGCGATCCTCAGCCCCCGCGCCGGCCCCAACTTCATCTTCCTCGACCGGGTCGGCGCGTACTACTACCTCGGAATCGCGAGCGACCACTGGGGGTGGGGCCAACTCATGCGCGCCCGCGACATCGAGTTGTTTCCCCGCTGCCGGCCAGGGGGAATGGATGTCTCGGCGTTCGTGCCCGCCGGGATGTTCCCGTATCCGGTGCTGCACACCACGGAGGCGAGCCAGGTCGGGTTGGTGCGAGACGCCGAGTCGAAATGGTTCCTGCTCGCGTTCCACAGCGACCCTCCCGAGGATCCCGGCGGTACCGACTACGTGGACCTCTACGGCGTCAGGTTCGAGCCGTTCGCGATCTCGTACCTCCTCGACACCGTGCACGTCTCGTTCAGTCCCGGCGACACCGGATTCGCCAGCACCGGGACCCATTACGTGGAGCGGTCGGGCCGGCTGCTGTTGCTCTCGTCGTACCGATGGGCCGAGGACGAGGGCCCCGGGGAATCCAGCTACGTCAGCCGCGTCGACGAGCTGCCCTCGGCTTAGAGGCGCTCGTCGCGCTCTACGCCGGATGCCCCGGCTCGATCCTCGCTCCGCGGCTGGTCGGGAACGGCTCGAAGCCGCGGCGGATCTCGCCGGCGGTCGGCGAGAGCACGAACGCGGCGTGGTCGCCGGCGTCGAAGCTCGACTCGATCGCCCCGCAGAACCAGGCCGGCACGCCGTCGAGGATCGGGGTGCCGTCAGTCCCCGGGCGCCACCGGCAGCGCTTGAACTTGTCGACCTCGTCGCCGGTTGCACCGCCGAAGAGCTCGGCGAGCTCGTCCTGGTCGGCGCCGAGGGCGTGGACGGCGAGCGCCTCGGCGTTGAGCGCCAGCCGGTAGGTGCGGTTGCTCCGCGACAGGCAGACGAGGAAGCGCGGCGGGTCGATGCTGCACTGGGTGGCGAAGCCGACCAGGCAGCCCGCCCGCTCACCGCGGGCCGCCGCGGTGGCGATCAGCATCGGGTAGTCGAGGGCGGCGACGATTCGGTCGAACGAGGCGCCCGGGGCTGCGCTCGTCATAGTGGAGGATGACTACCCCGCTTGCGGGTGGGTATTGAACGCGCGATGACCGGCCGCCTCGCCGCCCGCAGCCTCGACCACGTCGCGCTGTGGGTCGCCGACCGCACGCCGATCGCCGAGATCCTCTGCCAGCACTTCGGGATGCACGTGATCGGCGAGGGCGAGGACTTCACCCTGGTCGGTGTCGATGCCAGGGAGGGAAAGCTGACGCTGTTCGACGCCGAGGGCCCGCGCGAGGCGGGCGCCCTCGACGCGATCGTGCTGCGGGTCGGCGACCTGCGCAACGCCCTCGACCTGCTGCCCGACGACTTCGAGGTCGAGCGCAGCGCGGCCGTCGCGCTCATCAGGCTCCCCGAGGGACTGCGGATCGGGATCGTCGAGGCGGGCGGGCTCGACTACGACCTCGACCACGTCGTCCTCCGCGTCGACGACCCCGAGCGGACCGGAGCCCAGCTCGCCGACCTCGGTTTCGCCCGCGAGGACGGACGCCTGGTGGTCGCCGACCGCGAGGTTCGCCTCCAGGCGGGCGGCACGGGCGCCACCGATCGACCGCTGCTGAACCACCTCGCGCTGCTCGTCGACTCCGCCGACGCGGTGAGGGCGGAGGCGGAGCGGCGCGAGCTCGAGATCGACAGGACGGTCGACGCGGAGAACACGCTCGCGGTCTTCGTCCGGGGCCCCGACGACCTCCTCGTCGAGTACGTCGAGCACAAGCCCGGCTTCTCTCTGACCTGAGCTCCCGTGGCAGACCTGATCGTCGCCGGGGCCGGGATGGCGGGCCTGGTCGCCGCGGCGGAGGCCCGCTCGCGCGGGGCCGACGTCGTCGTCCACGAAAAGCTCGAGCGCCCCGGCGGGTCGATGCGGCTCTCGAGCGGCGTCGTCTGGCGCTACCGCGAGTTCGAGCGGTTCCGGCGCGAGTGCCCCGGCGGCGACCCCGCCCTCCAGCGCGCGCTCCACGACCGCCTCGACGACGACCTCGAATGGCTCCGAGCGCTCGGCGCCCCGGTCGTCGCCGAGGGCACCGGCAACCCGCTGACCACCGGCGCACGGTTCGACCCGGCGGGTCTCACCGAGGCGCTGGCGGCGGCCGCGGGTCCGGCGATTCGCGTTCGCGACCCGCTCGCCTCACTCCCTGACGGCGCGCCCGTGATCCTCGCCACCGGCGGGTTCGCCGCGAGCCCGGAGCTCGTCCGCTCCCACGTAACCGATCAGGCCTCGGACCTCTTCCTGCGGGCGGCGCCGGGCTCGACCGGCGATGGCCTCCGTCTGGGGCTCGGCGCGGGCGGCGAGCCGAGCGCCGGCCTCGGCGAGATCTACGGTCGCAACATGCCCGCCCCGCCGGCCCGGGTCGGCGCCGGCGACCTCGTCGACCTCGCCCAGCTCTACGCTCGTCACGCGATCGTGACCAACTCCGAGGGCGAGCGGCACTTGGCGCGAGCCTGGTCCGAGATCGACGTCGTCCAATGGACGGCGCGGCAGCCCCGGGCGCGCGCCTGGTTCGAGGTTCCCACCGAGAACCTCGCCGAGCGGGTCCGCGACCGCACCGTGGGGGAGATGGTCGAGGCCGCCGAGCGGGCCGGCGCCCCGGTGTTGCGCCGCCGCGAATCGGTGACCGTCGAGACGGTGGCCGGCATCACCTCGACCCTGGGCGGGCTGCGGATCGATTCCTCGGGAGGGGTGGCGCCCGGAGTCTGGTCGGCCGGCGGGGACGCCGGCGGCATCGCCACCGGCGGCTACGCGAGCGGTCTCGGCGCGGCGCTCGTCTTCGGCCGACTGGCGGCGGCCGCGGCGCTCGCCCGCGGAGCAGAGGGCTAGATGGATATCGCCTTCGGGCGCGGCGAGCCGTTCACCGTCGGGGTCGAGGAGGAGCTGTTCCTCGTCGAGCGCGGCGGTGGCGGGCTCGCCCCCGTCGCGGCCTCGATCCTCGAGGCGTTCGACCCCGACTCTGCGAGCGCCGGGCACGAGGCGTACGCGACCGAGATCGAGCTCCGCTCGACGCCGGCTTCGAGCGCGGGCGAAGCGGTCGCCGAGCTTCGCGGGCTGCGGCGGAGGGCGGCGGCGAGTGCCGCGAAGGCAGGTGCGTCACTGCTCGCCGCGGGCCTCCATCCGGGCGGCGAGTTCGGCAGCGCCGAGCTCGTCGACGCCGAGCGCTACCGGCGCGTGCACGAGGAGATGCGGGGGCTGATCCAGCGGACCCCCGAGAGCGCCCTTCACATCCACGTCGGGATGCCGAGCGCGGAGGCGGCGGTGCGGGCGTTCAACGGCCTGCGCGGGTGGCTGCCGCTGCTGACCGGCCTCGCCGCCGCCTCCCCGTTCTGGTTCGGGGTCGACTCCGGACTGGCGAGCGCCCGCGCGGCGCAAGTCCGCGCCTACCCGGGCCGGGGGGTGCCGCGCCCCGTGGGCGACCTCGACGATTGGCGGCGCGCCGTCCGCGACGCTGCCTCGGGCGGCGCACCCGACGACTACACGATGCTGTGGTGGGACGTGCGGCTCCATCCCCGGCTCGGCACCGTCGAGGTTCGGGAGATGGACTCCCAGTCGCGCCTCGGCGACATCGCGGCGATCGCCGCCCTCATCCAGGGCCTCGCGCGGCACGAGGTCGAGGCCGGCCCCGCCCCGCCGCCGCTCGAGGCGATCCAGTGGTCGGGATTTCGCGCGATGCGCGACGGGCTCGACGCCGAGATCGTTCACGACGGCCGGCTCGCGCCGCTCCGCGAGGTGGCGCGGGCGGCGATCGACCTCGCCGCCGCGGCGGCGCGCGAGGCGGGGGCGGAGGACGAGCTCGGCGGGATCGAGCGGATCCTCATCGAGGGCAACGGCGCCGATCGCCAGCGCCGGGCGCACCGAGCCGGCGGCATGCCCGCGCTGCTCGGCTCGCTCGTCGGCGAGACCGAGGCGCCCTGAGCGACACCCGGCCCCGATCCTCGCCCGTCGATCGCGGCCGCGGCGGTGCTCTGCGCCCTCGTCCCGTCCGGCTGCGGCGGGGGAGGCGGCTCGACGT
>JBKPNB010000223.1:0-5693 GCA_046732395.1 Actinomycetota bacterium
GCCTCGCATCGCCGCCGCGCGTCAGGGCTCGGGGGCCCGTCCCGGAGCGTGCGGTCCTGGTCGACGACGTGGTCACCACCGGCGCCACCCTCGCCGCCTGCGCCGCCGCGCTCCGCGGCGCCGGGAGCCGCGAGGTCGGCGCCCTCGCGTTCGCCCGCTCGGGCGATCCCCTACCGTCAGGATTTAGGCGGTAGGGGCATCGTTTCCGGCGTAGCATGCACCCGAGTGCCGACCGGAAGGAGGGAGCGTGCGAATCGAGGTCAAAGGCAGGCACACCGAGGTGACGGACGAGCTTCGCCGCCAGGTCGAGAAGCGCTTCGCCCGCCTCGGCCGTCAGGTCTCGAGCTTCGCCAGCCTCGAGGTCGAGCTCAGCGAGGAGCGGAACCCGTCGATCACCGCCAGCCAGGTCGCCGAGGCGACTCTGCGGCTCAAGGGTGTGACATTGCGGGCCCGCGAGGCCTCGCCGGAGATGCTCCACTCGATCCACGAGGTCGCTGAGGATCTCCGCCGCCAGGTCAAGCGCCACCGCGAGCGGCGGCGCAAGCGGTCGCTCACCCGCCGCCTCGTCGGGCGCGAGCGCCGCGGCGAGGCGTAGAGCCGATGGCGGCGATCACCTCCGCCGAGGAGATCACGAGCTACGAGGAGGCTCGCGCATCCCACCGCTGGCGGGTCCCGGATCGCTACAACATCGCTGCCGAGGTCTGCGACGGCCAGCCCGCCGACAAGCCGGCGATGGTGTTCGAGGACTTCCTTGGGAACGAGCGCCGGGTGAGCTGGGGCGAGCAGCGCGCGCTCGCCAACCGCGCCGCGAACCTCCTCGTCGCCCGGGGCGTCGAGCGCGGCGATCGGGTCGCGATCTGCGCGCCGGCCTCGCCCGAAACCGCGGCGATCTTTCTCGGCGCCTGGAAGGCGGGCGCGATCCTGCTCTCGCTGTCGGTGCTCTACGGCGACGAGGGGATTCGCCATCGGGTCTCCGACTCGGGGGCGAAGTTGATCGTCACCGACGCCGAGAACGCGCCGCGCATGCCCGGCAATCTCGTCGACGATGTGGTCGTCCTCGATGGGGATCTGCTCGCCGGCCACGACGACCGCTTCGCCACCGTGGACACCTCCGCGGACGACCCGGCGCAGATCTACTACACGTCCGGGACGACCGGGCTGGCGAAGGGGATCCTCCACGCCCATCGCTACCTGCTCGGCCACGAGGAGTTCCTCTACTGCCACCAGGTCCGCGACGGCGAGCTCTTCCACGGCATGGGCGAGTGGGCTTGGGCGGCCGGGATCTGCCCGCTGGTCGGGCCGTGGCGCTACGGCGCGACCCAGTTCGTCTACCAGCGCGAGGGCGGCTTCGACCCCAACAAGCAGCTCGCCGTGCTCTCCAAGCACGGCGTAACGAACGTCTTCACCACCCCCACCGCGATGCGAGCGATGATGGCGATCGCGGACGCCGGCGAGCGCTACCCGCAGCGCTTCCGGCGCGTCTGCTCGGCCGGCGAGCCGCTCAACCCGGAGGCGATCCGCTGGTTCCGCGAGCAGTACGGGGTCACGGTGCTCGACTACTACGGCCTCAGCGAGTCGTACCCGCTGTGCGCGAACTACCCATTCATGGAGGTGCGGGAGGGCTCGATGGGGAAGCCGATGCCGGGGTGGGACGTCCACATCCTCGACGAGGACGAGAACGAGGTCGGGGTCGGCGAGCGCGGCGAGATCTGCCTGCGGGCACGCTCGAACCCGCACTATCCGCTCGGCTACTGGAACAACCCGGAGGCCACCCGCGAGGACTTCGAGGGGCAGTGGTTCCACACCAAGGACGCGGCCGAGCGCGACGAGGACGGCTACTTCTGGTATGCCGGCCGCGCCGACGACGTGATCATCTCGGCCAGCTACCGGATCGGCCCGTTCGAGGTCGAGTCGGCCTGCATCGAGCACCCCGCGGTCCGCGAGGCGGCCGCGGTTGCCTCCCCCGACGAGGTCCGCGGCCACGTCGTCAAGGCGTTCTGCGTACTCGCCGAGGGGCACCAGGCCTCGGACGAGCTCGCGGCGGACATCCAGGCCTTCGTCCGCCGCCACCTCTCGGCCTACGCCTACCCGCGCCGGATCGAGTTCGTCGACGACCTGCCGAAGACCCTGACCGGGAAGATCCGCCGGATCGAGTTGCGGGAGCGAGAGGGCGGCAGCCGCCGCTGAGCCATCGCTGCGCCGCGGCCCGGACGGGCGCCGGCGGTGCTGGTGGGCGGGCTCGGCTCCCGAGTACGTCGCCTACCACGACGAGGAATGGGGCCGCCCGGTGGCCGACGACCGCGGCCTTTACGAGCGGCTCTGCCTCGAGGCGTTCCAGTCCGGGCTCTCGTGGCTCACGATCCTGCGCAAGCGCGAGGCGTTCCGCTCGGCCTTCGCCGGCTTCGAGATCGCGACCGTCGCCGGTTTCGGGAAGGACGACGTGCGCCGCCTGCTCGCGGACGAGGGGATCGTCCGCAACCGGGCCAAGGTCGATGCCGCGATCGCGAACGCGCGGGCGGCGCTGGCGCTGGCCGAGGACGGCGGAGCGCTGGCGGAGCTCGTCTGGTCGCACCGGCCGAGGCGCCGCCGTGCCCCGCGCTCACCCTCCGACCTCCCGGCGACGACGCAGGAGTCAACCGCGCTCGCCCGCGAGCTGAAGGCGCACGGCTTTCGGTTCGTCGGCCCGACCACCGCGTACGCGCTGATGCAGGCCTGCGGTGTGGTCAACGATCACATCGCCGGCTGCGCGGTCCGCGCCACGGTCGAGGACGAGCGACGGCAGGCGATCGCGGAGGTGAGCTGAGGCGACCGCCCCGCCGGCGGGCGGGACGCGGGACGGGGTTTGGCTGGGTAGGGAGGCGAAACCTGTGGCGCGTGTCGCGTTTGTCCGTCGATGGCGGACAGCCGCGCCAATATCCGCCAGATTTCGCTCGCTCTGTCCCTCCCTACCATGCAAAAGGCACATCCATCCCGCCCGGTACACCCCCACGCTGCCGGTACCCTGAACACCCGATGGCAGGACGAGGGCTGATCGACAAGGCCCTTCGCCTCGGCGAGGGCCGCCAGTTCCGCGACTACGAGCGCCGCGTGGCGCAGATCAACCGGATCGAGCCGGAGATGGAGCTGCTCGAGGACTCCGAGATCCGGGAGACCGCCGACGAGCTGCGCGAGCGGGCGCGGAACGGGGAGCCCCTCGACGACCTCCTCCCGGAGGCGTTCGCGCTCTGCCGCGAGGCGGCGCGGCGGACGCTCGGCCAGCGCCACTTCGATGTCCAGCTGATCGGCGGCATGGTGCTCCACGACGGGGCGATCGCCGAGATGAAGACCGGCGAGGGGAAGACGCTGACGGCGACGCTCGCGGTCTTCCTCGACACCCTCGCCGGCGACCCGGTCCACCTCATCACCGTCAACGACTACCTGGCCCGGCGCGATGCGGAGTGGATGAAGCCGATCTACGACGCGCTCGGGGTGACCGTGGGCGTTATCCAGACCGACCAGGATCCGAGCCAGCGCCAGCCCGCCTACGCCTGCGACGTCGTCTACGGCACCAACTCCGAGTTCGGCTTCGACTACCTGCGCGACAACATGGCGGCGAGCCTCGAGGAGACCGTCCAGCGCGGCTACCGCTTCGCGATCGTCGACGAGGTCGACAACATCCTCATCGACGAAGCGCGGACCCCGCTCATCATCTCCGGCGCTCCGGAGCAGGCGGCCGACCTCTACTACACCTTCGCCCGCCTCGCCAAGCAGCTCAAGGGCGAGCCGTCGAAGGAGAAGCTGAAGTCGCTCGGCGAGGAGCGCGACACGACCAAGGCCGACTACGACTACGAGTACGACGAGAAGCACAAGACGGTGGCCCCGACCGAGCCCGGTGTGGCCAAGGCGGAGCGCTTCCTCGGCGTCGACAACCTCTACGTCTCCGAGCACGGCACGCTCGTCAACCACCTGATCCAGGCGCTCAAGGCGGAGTCGCTGTTCAAGCGCGACACCGACTACGCCGTGATCGACGGCGAGGTGAAGATCATCGACGAGTTCACCGGCCGCATCCTCGAGGGGCGGCGCTGGTCGGAGGGCCTGCACCAGGCGGTCGAGGCGAAGGAGGGGCTGCGGATCCGCGAGGAGAACCAGACCCTGGCCACGGTCACCCTCCAGAACTATTTCCGCCTCTACGAGAAGCTCGCCGGAATGACCGGGACCGCGCTCACCGAGGCGAACGAGTTCATGAAGATCTACGAGATGCCCGTGGTCGACATCCCGACCAACGAGCCGATGATCCGCGCCGACCACAACGACCAGATCTACAAGACCAAGTCGGCGAAGTGGAAGGCGGTGGTCGGCGAGATCGTCGAGCGCCACGAGCGCGGCCAGCCGATCCTCGTCGGCACGATCTCGGTCGAGGTCTCGGAGATGCTCTCGAACGAGCTCCGCCGCGAGGGGATCGAGCACGAGGTCCTGAACGCGAAGCCCGAGCACGCCCAGCGCGAGGGCGAGATCATCGCCCAGGCCGGCCGCAAGGGGGCGGTGATGATCGCCACCAACATGGCCGGCCGCGGCGTCGACATCAAGCTCGGAGGCAGCCCCGAGCACCTGGCCCGCGCCGAGCTCACCAAGCGCGGGCTCCAGGCGGGCAGCGACGGGTACGAGAGGGCGATGGCGGACGCCGTCGCCGAGCTCGAGGAGCGCTGCGAGGCCGAGGGCGACGAGGTCCGCGAGGCCGGCGGGCTCTTCATCTGCGGCACCGAGCGCCACGAGTCGCGGCGGATCGACAACCAGCTCCGCGGCCGCTCGGGCCGCCAGGGCGACCCCGGCGAGTCGCGCTTCTTCCTCTCCGCCGAGGACGACCTGGTCCGGCTGTTCGCCGGGGATCGCATCTACAAGATCCTCGACCGCCTCGGGCCGGTCGACGAGGAGGGCGAGGAGTACCCGCTCGAGGCGAAGATGCTGAGCCGCCAGATCGAGAACGCCCAGAAGAAGGTCGAGCAGCAGAACTTCCTGATCAGAAAGCGCGTCCTCGAGTACGACGACGTGCTCAACGAGCAGCGGCGGGTGATCTACAAGTACCGCCGCGAGATCCTCGAGGGCCGCGACATGTCCGACGTGGTCCGCGAGGAGATCGGGGAGGTGATCACCCGGCTGGTCTCCGAGTACACCGCCGGCGAGGTGTTCGAGGACTGGGACCTCGCCGGGCTCGAGGCCCAGGTCGCGCAGCTTTGGCCGCTCGGCCGCTCGCTGGCGGAGATCGATCCCGCCCGCTCCGACCGCGAGGAGATCTCGAATCTCCTCGCCGAGGACGCTCTCGCCGCGTACGACCGCCGCGAGGAGGAGCTCGGCGACGAGCTGATGCGGTTCCTCGAGCGCCAGATCCTGCTCCAGATCATCGACAACCGCTGGCGCGAGCACCTCTACGAGATGGACTACCTCCGCGAGGGGATCCACCTCCGCGGCTTCGCCCAGATCGACCCGCTGGTGGCCTACAAGAACGAGGGCTTCGAGATGTTCCGCGAGCTGATGAACTCGATCTGGGAGGAGTTCGCGCGGGTCATCTACCACGTCGAGGTGACCGTCGAGCCGGCCGACTTCGAGCCCGAGCCGGCTCGAGCCCCGGACGTCAGCTACTCGGGCGGCGGCCCCGAGCAGCCCTCGGCGCTGACCGAGGCGGCGGCGGCCGGCGGCGCGCTGGCGACGGCCGAGGC
>JBKPNB010000224.1:0-23977 GCA_046732395.1 Actinomycetota bacterium
GTGCTGGCGGGGATCCGCCTCGCCTTCGAGCGGGTCGACCTCGTCCACACGGTGGGTGCGATCGTTCCCAACAGGGTGGACATCGCCACGGTCCAGTTCTGTCACGCGGGATTCCGGGCGCTGGGCACCGAGCATGCCGCGCCCCCCTCGTGGCTGCGGCGAATCAACACGCGGATCAGCAATCGCCTGGCATTGATCACGGAGCGCTGGAGCTACCGCCGCGAACGGGTCCGACTGCTCGCGTCGGTCTCGCGCGGCGTCGAACGGGAGCTCGATCGCTTCTATCCCGACGTAGATGTCGCGATCACCCCCAACGGGGTCGCCCACGAGCGCTTCCGGCCCGATCACGACGCCTACGAGCGGACCCGACGGACGATGGGAGTTGGGAGCGAGGACTGCGTGGCCCTGTTCGTCGGCGGCGATTGGAGCCGCAAGGGCCTCGACGTCGCGATCGGTGGCCTCGCACAGGCGCGGGCCGCAGGCCGGTCGTTGCAGCTGTGGGTGGTCGGCCCCGGCGACCGCGGCCCCTTCGACGCGATGGCGGCGCGCCTCGGGGTCGCCGATCAGGTGAGATTCTTCGGCCACCGCTCCGAGACGGAGCTCTTCTACCGAGCGGCGGACATCTTCGTGCTGCCGACGCTATACGAGACGTTCTGCCTCGCCGCGTTCGAGGCCGCGGCGTGTGCCGTGCCCCTGGTCGTAACCTCGGTCCACGGCGTCACCGACCTCGTCGGCCCCGACACAGCCGGCATCCTCGTCGAGCGTACCCCCGACGCGGTGGGCAGGGCTCTCGCTCGCCTCGCCGACGATCGTGGCCTCCGGAGCTCGCTGGGGACCAGCGCGCAGCGCCGGTCGGCCGAGTTCACGTGGGGGCAATCGGTCGACGCGGTGCTCGCCTCCTACGAAGCGCTCCTCGAGCCGGCCGGCTCGAGGAGGCCGTAGGGCCGCCCTACGGCGTCACCACCCAGAGCTTGCTCAGGTGCACGTCCTCGACATAGACATGGTCATTCTCGAAGGCGAGGGGCCGGTACGTATCGAGCCAGCCAACCTCGCCCATCGAGCGGGTGGCAAAGATCGTGCCTCCGAGCTGCTCGCCGGTCGTCGCGCTGTAGATCCGCAGACAGGCCCCGGCGAAGGTCGGGTACTGGCAGGCCTGGTAGCCGACCGCGATCCGATCGCCGTCGACATCGAAGTCGACGGGCTTCTCGCGCGATCGGGCGCTGGCGTCGTAGTACACCGTCTTATTCCAGACCGGCGCGGGCCAGCCCTTCCTGGTCGGCAGGCTTGGGAATTTCACGATACGGCGCCCCATCCAAAGCCAGTCGTCCGGCGGCGCCGACGATTCTCCGGGAGCGTTGCCCGACACGTAGACCTGATGGCCCTCGACGTCGATGCGTCCGGCGTTGCCGCCGCTGATCTGTGTGGGCATCGGGTAGACATCCACCGCCGACCAGGCGTAGATTGGTGTTCCGTCGGCGCGGAAGCGCTTGAGGCGGTAGCGCCAGACGCCGCCGGAGTCCTGGCAGAGCTTCCAGATGTCGCCGTTCCCCTCGACGAAGTAGTCGCGCGCGACGCAGTTGCCCGGGATCCGGTCCGGCGCTCGTTGGCGGATCCGGCCGGCGAGGTCGATGTCGTCGTTGGAGATCTCTCCGACCGGCGTCAGCAGCTCGCCGTCGACTCGATAGATGGCCAGGGACTCGGCGTGCGAGCTCTCCATGAAGACATAGCGTCGGCCGTTGGTGTCGCGCACCTGCGAGTTCGTCGCGTCGTCGAAGCCCAAGTCGGAGGTGTAGCGGGGATCGTTCGGCTGGGTGAACGGGTCGAGCGTGAAGGCTCGGTAGCGCCACTGGCCGTTGCCGTCGAGCTGGTAGGACGTCGCGTCGACGTAGAGGCGAGAGTTGTCGGCGGTTGGCTCGCCGGTGCTGGCCTTGATCAGCCCCTCTCGGCGCCAGATCAGCTTCCCCGAGGGGTCGAACTTCGACAGCACCAGCAGCTTGCCAATCTCGTCCCAGCCCTGAGTGCCGCGGCCGGGGATGCCGTTCTCCGCCACGTAGACGTCGCCCTTAGCGTCGACGTCGACACTCCGGGGGCCGGCGAAGCGTCCCGAGCCGACGAGCCCCGGGTCGGGGCCAGATAGGTAACTCTGGCCGAGCGTGCCGACCAGGTGGCCACTGTAGTTGTACTCCTCGATGTGCTGGGCGGGACCGTTGTCGGCCACCCAGACGTCGTCGGCGCTGGGAGCCGCGGCGACGTCCATAGGCTCCCCCGGCAGGTTGAACGCGGTCAGGAGCGAGCCGGACGGTGAGTAACGCGCGAGTCGCGCCGGGGTGTTGCCGACGCGCTGCTGCAAGGCCCAGATGTCGCCCTCGCGATCGCAGGAGAGCTCGCGAGCACGCGGCACGGTCCACTGCCGCTTGACCCCGCCGGTCAGGTCCGCGCTGACGACCTTGATCTGCGTTCCGTTCGGGCTCACGTCCCCGACGGGGCCGCCGGGGTCGACGACGTAGGCGTCCGCGTTGCAGACCGTGAGGCCGAGCAGCTCCCCGCCCCCGCTCGAGCGAATCGTGAGCGTCTTCCCGTCGTAGACCGCGGAATCGTTGCCCCAGTTCATGAACTTCGATCGGTCCCAGCGCACGAGGCGAAGTCCCTGCGCGGCGTAGAGATAGGTGTCCGTCGCCTCGACGGCGAGCGGGCCACCGCCGCTGTCGCGGAAGATGCCGGCGGTCGACCCGGGCCGCGGGCCGACCGGCTGGCCGGCGGTCGTGTAGGCGCGCACGTCGTGGCCGGACTCGACCCAGCTGGCGCCGGTGATCGCGACGCCGTCCAGGGCGACGGCGAGGTCCTGCGCTGCGCTCGGCATCTCGTTGAAGCCCTCCCCAGCGAAGCTATTGCCGACGACTCTCGCGTTGGCGGTCGCGGGCGGCGCCTGGGAGGTGGCGCCCGTGCGGTGGCTCTCGCCACCGCAGCTCGACAGCGACAGCGCGGCGAGCGCGGCGACGGCGATCAGCTGGCGTCGGATGAGGCGTCCTTCCGGCTCCCCGCCGCGGGGCTGCCTAGAGCGAGGGGATTTGCCCGAGGATCTGCGTGTAGTGCGGACCATCGGCTCGAACGGAGAGGTGGGCTCGCGGTCTCGCTAAGTCGCTGCTGGAATGCTTGGGTCTTCGTCGCTGCCAGCTCGCTCGGTCGCTCACAGTCGGGAGACGGGGGGTGCTGACGTGCGTCGCCCGGCCGATTGCCCGCTGCTTTCCGCCGCCTCCAAGCGAGGCCCGCCGGCGACGGCCTGGCTATCGTCAGGCGCGCGTACCTCATCGAGGAGGCGGATAAGTTCGAGCCCGATCTTCTCGGAGGCAAAGTGCGTGGCTGCTTCCTGGCGGGCCATTGCTTCCATCGCTCCCTCGCGATCCGCTCGGAGGTCCGCCACGATCGTCCGTACCTCACGCTCGAGGGCATCGAGATCGCCGGCCGGAAAGACCCGGCATACCCGCCCGTCCACCACCTCGACGGGGCCAACCTGGTCGCTGGCGACGATCGGCAGACCGGCGGAGAGCGCCTCACCGACCACGAGCGACCCCGGCTCGTAGTGGCTCGGAACGAGCACCGCGTCGGCTGTGGAGTAGACGTTGGGCATCTCGGAAGCAGGTACGCCTCCGATGTACTTGGCCACATCGGGGTTGAGCTCCTCGAGGTGGGCGCTGTAGTCCGACCACAGACTGCCGCCGCCGAGGAGCTTGATCTCAACCTCGCCGGTCAAGTCGGCGAGCCGATGACTGAGCGCCGTTATAAGCTCGAGCCCCTTGCGTGCGGAGAAGCGGGCGATGTACAGGAGCACGACGGGGCCGGTGTTAGCAGAATGGCGCTCCACACCGCCGAAGCGGCAGACGTCAACCGGGTGACGAAGAACTCGAGTGCGTCCTGCCTCGACCCCGTAGTCCTCGCACAGCAGACGGTTGAACGTCTCGCTCGGCCCGACGATGAGTCGGGGCTTTTTGAGCTCATGGCGCTGGACCCGGGTCCGGATCCGAAGCAGGGTGCGCACAAGGTAGTGCTGCAGGCGTGACTCAGATTCAAGCGCGTACCGGCTCTCCTTCCGGTGCCAGTACAGCTCACGCGCAGACGTGGTACAGGGATGGATGACCATCGGTGGTAAGGCCCCCCGCGCCCACCCAAGCGCTAGTAGCTCCAACTGGGAGAACTGGAAGATTGCGTGGTAATGCCGGCGCCGGTGGTTGGCGATCAACTGGCGGGCGAGCTTCACCTGCGTCAGAATTCTCGCCGCGGAGGCGGAAACGAATGCGGCAACCGGAACGCGGCTGTACCACCGATCCCATTCGAACTTGACGGGTTCTCCGATGATCGCGAGGTTCGGGTTCCGGCGCAGGGACTGCGGAATCCTGGCCCTGCTTCCTGGGTGGTACAGATCCACCTCGACACCGCGTTCGAGAGCCTGGACGAGCAGCGCCCTCCCAAGCGCCGCCGAAGCGGTGTCTTCAGCCTCCGGGACGACGGCAGAGCCAGTCCATGCGATACGCAACGGTGGGTCGGTCGGTCTGGTCAACTCAGGATCTCACCAACTCGTGTCGGGGACTCGCGCGTTGGGGTCGATGCACATACCGCTCCTACGTTGGACGGCCCTCGTCGAACGACCTTCGCCTCCGTCCCAACGAGCACCCCGAGCCGGATCCCGACGTGATCGAATCTGGGTCACCCATCAAACGGTTGAGAGGCCGACAACTTCCGCTTGCTTTGCTCCGTCGCCTGTGAGCGGCTCTGTACCGGGCTGCCCAGGCCCGGGCCGACCGACGAAAGCCTGGCCCGGCCGGCTGCGTTAGTAGATCGGCAGGCTGACCCCGACCGTCTCACCGGGATCCCGTCATTAGCATGCAGGCCGATCTAAAGACAGGGACGACCGCGGGCGCCTCACGTCACCGCGGGGCGGGTTGCGACCGATCGAATGGCGTTCGATCCGTCGCGGTACTCGATCTCGAGCCGGGCTTGAAGTACTGCGGGCGGTGGTCGAAGCGTTCAACCGGGCGCAATCACTCAGTCGGGCGCACCTGCCGCGGTTCTTCTGTTTCCCCGGAGGCCAAACCTCCCCCTTCCTCGGTGGAGTGCTCGAACAGGGAGAGACGCCGTCAGAAAAGCTCGATCTCAAGCCCGGGGACCGCGTGCGGATCAAGTCGAAGGATGCGATCGTGAACGTGCTCATGGTGATCCCGAACGTCGGCCCTCTGGGTGGTTCGGAGCGATCGGCCTTGCTCGCCGCCTCAGGACTGCGCCGCCTCGGTCACCGCGTGTACCTCATGCACGCCGGAGACGAGGCCGTTCCGGACTTCGACGGCCACCTTTCGACGCCGGCAGCTTTCAACGCGGCGTACGTCGACGGCACGGCCGTACGACGGGACATCGCGAGGATCGCGTCATTTGTCGCCGCACACCGGATTGACGTCTGTCACGTGCAGTGGATCCCGCGGTTGGGCGTCTACGGGTGGCTTACCCGCACGCTGCCACTCGTGCACTCGATTCACGTGACGCCGTGCCCGAACGGCGCACGCTATCTGTGGCGCGACCGACAACCCTGCGAGCGGCGGATCGGTCTCGGCTGCGTCACCACGGGGTACCGCTCACACGGGTGCGGAACGCTCGGCAACGGGCAGCCGATCGGCCTGCTGGCCTTCACGCGGGCGTTCACAAGCGACCACCGGATGCGCTCGCTTGTCCGTCAGGCCGACCGGATCGTCGTCCCTAGCGAGTGGCTCGCGGCGTACCTGCACCGCCACCGCATCGAGGACGAGAGCATCGAGATCATCGAGCCGCCCCTGTTGCCGATGCACGACTACGTGCCACCGGTCGTCACATCGCCGCCTGCCGTGCTGTTCGTCGGGCGACTCGTTGACTTCAAGGGGGCCGACCATGTGGTCCGGGCATCGGCGCTGATCCAAGCCGAGCATCGCGTGGTCATCGTTGGTGGCGGGCCGATGGAGGCGCAACTGCGCTCCCTCGCGAGTGAGCTCGGCGTCGCGAACCACGTCGAGTTCGTGGGTGCGCCGGGCGCGGCCGCTGCCGTTCCGTTCCGTGCCAACAGCGCGGTCGCCGTCATGCCCTCGCTCGCGCCCGAAACCTATGGCATGGTCGGGCCCGAGGCGCTCGCCGCTGGGCTGCCGGTCGTCACGTATCGCGTTGGTGGGGTCGCGCAGTGGCTTGAGTCCGCCGGGTCCATGGCCGCGTGCGTCGATCCCGGCGATGTCGAGGCATTGGCGGCGGAGATCGAACGCTTCCTCAGCTTCCCGCCGAACGCCGAACAGCGCCGTGCGACCGCCGAGCGAGTACGCCGGTCGCTATCCGTCGAGCGGCATGCAGCGCGCCTCCACGAGACGTACGGGCGCGCCGCTGAGGTCTCCAAGGGCAAGGGATTGGCGCATGTCCGATGAGCCGCTCGTGGCAATCGCCATTCCGACCTACCGCATAACGGGCGACCCAAGGCGGGCGTATTTCGCTGAAAACGCGTCGCGTTGGTCTCCGTACAACGGCAAGATCTTCGGGCTCCTCGTCGGTCCGTTCGTCTTGGTTTTCGACCGCGTGCTTCGAGCCGCCCGGAAGCACCGAATCCGGCATCGAGCGCGGCATGCTGTGATTGGCGCTCGCCGTCGGTGGGGAACCCGCTGCCAGAGTATCCGAGTGCCGAGGCCGACTAGAGGCCGACTCCGGCCCGGCATCTTGTGCAGGTCGCGGGGCGCAACGGAAGCGCTGCTCCCAGCCGAGGCGATGAACTGACATATGAGGGGCTTGGGTCCGAGGGTCAGTGCGCTGGCTTCCTCGCATCACTTGCGGTCCGTGGGGGGCACGACACTTGCGCTCATTGCGTCGCAAGTCACGATGGCCTTGGCCGGCGTCCTAGCTGCACGCGAGCTCGGTCCGGCGGGCCGCGGCGTTGTCACAGCCGTCGTCACCTGGCCGATGCTTATCGCCTACTTTTCGCTCGTTGGCCTGAATACGGCGGCGTCAGTACGAATCGCCCGCGACGGGCGCGAGCCGCTGCCGCGGACGCTGGCGAGCTCGGCCTTGCACTCCGCGGTCGTCGGGGGAGGCGTGACACTGGTTGCAATCGCCGTACTTCCTCCCGCGCTGGCCCATCTGGGGAAGGATGCCGAGAGCCTGGCGATATGGGCGCTGGCCACGATCCCAACCATCATCCTCGCCGACATACTGATGTCCGTCAATGTCGCACTCGGACGCTTGTCGCTGGCGAATTGGTGTCGGGTCGTCGGCCCCATCCTCCTTTTGGCAGGGACACTGGTGCTCGTCGTGAGGGACGGCGTCACGCCCGCCCGGATCGTCGCCCTCACCATCGTTAGCTGGCTGGTGTCTTTCGTACTCGGGGCGATCGGCCTTCCCTGGCGGCGGATTGCTCTCCGCGTGCCGGAGCTATTCGAGGATCTCAAGTTCGGGGCGAAGGCTCACCTGGGGACGCTCGTCGGCATGGCGAGCGCCAGGCTGGACCTCCTTTTGATGTCCTTGTTCGTCTCCGCATCGCAGGTCGGCGACTACGGGGTTGCCAACAACATGATGATGCCGGTGACTACGCTTGGCGCCGCCGCCGCGCTCCTCATCACCCCGCGAGTGGCTCGCATGGCGGATCATGATCGTCGCGCCGAAATCAACGAGTCCCAATTCGCTTCGATCCGAAAAGACGCGCGCCGATACCTTCTCGCCAGCGTTGCCGGAGGGGTGCTGCTAGCGACCCTGGCTCCGATCGGGGTCCCCCTGCTCTTCGGTTCAGCGTTCCAGCCCGTCGTGATGCTGGTGTGGGTACTGATCCCGGGATACATCGCGCGTACCTACTTCTCGCTTGTGATCGCCGGGATGCTCGGCGTTCGACGGACGTGGGTCGGAAACGTGACCGAGGGCGCAGGGTTCGTCGTCATGGCCGCATTGCTGCCGTTTCTGCTTCCGCGCTACGGGGCTCTGGGCGCGGCGATCACATCTACGGCCTCCTACTGTATGTCGGCCCTGGTGGCAATGTGGGCGATCCGACGTCTTGCGCGACAGATGCAGCCGAGCTCGCAGCCGATCCCCGGGGACCATGATGAGCTCGCGACGCCAAAGCCGGCAACCGTCGTCGCAGGTCGAGGGGGGTGAGGATCGGTATGAAGGCGACACGTCGTTGCCGACCCGATCACGGAGGCTCCCCGTCGAGAGCGCTGTCACGGCCTCGGCGAGCCAGGCGGGGCGGTTGTGCGTCGGCCGGACAACGGTCACCAGCGGCGCGCGCCCCCGGCGGCTTCAGCTGAGCCCGGGGACTTCAGTGCCACGGATCGACCGTCCGCGCCACCTCGGAGCTGAAGCGCCGCCGGAACTCGTCCGCTGAGAACCGCTGGGCGCTCGCCCGGATCCGCCCGGAATCGAAGCGCTCCCAGTCGGTCTCTCGCAGAGCCTCGGCCATCGCGTCGACGTTGCCCGGACCGAACAGGACCCCGCTCTCACCGTCTTTGACGATCTCCAGGGCTCCGCCACGAGCAGGGGCGAGGACGGGTCGCCCGGCGGCGTGTGCCTCGACCATCGTCATCCCGAACTCCTCGACCGCCGGCGCGAGCAGGGCCCGGCAGCGCGCGTAAAGCTCGATCAGCTGACGGTCGCTGACGCGACCGAGAAAGGTAGCGCTCCTGAAGCGGCGGCGAAGGCGGCCGAGCTCCGGGCCGTCCCCGGCGACAACCAGCTTCACCCCGGCGCGCTCCGCTGCCGCCAGCGCCAATCCAGGGTTCTTGTGGTTGGTGACCTCGCCGACGAGGAGGAAGAAGTCCTCCGGCGCAGCGGCCCCCTCGAACCGCCCGACGTCGACGGGGGGATGGACGACGCTCGCCTCGCGCCCATAGAAGTTCCCGATGCGCTGGGCGGTGAGCGCGGAGTTGGCGATGTACGCGGTGACGCGTCGCGACGCGGCCACATCCCAGCGTCGCACCGCTCCGAGGACACCGCGTGCCAGCGGCCGCAGCGGCGGGGCGATGGCATCCTCGGTCCGGCCCCGCTCGTGCCAGACGTAGCGGAACGGCGAGTGGCAGTAGCAGACGTGGACGGCGTCGGGGCCCGGGCTAACGCCGTGAGCGAACGCACTGCTGCTCGAGATGACGACGCGAGCGCCGTCCAGCGGCAGGCGGCGGGCGGCGAGCGGCAGCAACGGAAGGAAGCGCCGGAAGCGCCGCTGGTCCGCGGCGACCGGCTGCAGAAACGAGGTACGCACCCGACGCTCGCGAAACCTTCCGGCAGTCGCGATCGGGTCATGGAGCAGGGTGGCGATCGGGGCGTCGGGAAAGCAAGCGGCGATCTCGGCAAACGTGCGCTCTGCACCCCGCATGACCAGGAGGTAGTCGTGGACGAGAACGACGTCCCCGGTTGGCCGTTGGACGATGGGGACGGCCTCGGTCGATCGAGGTGGCGTCCGCGAGGTTGGCGCGGCCGTCGTCATGGCTCACCTCGACAACGACCTGACCCGCCGCGAACTTGCTGATCGAGACGGTCGCCCCGCGCGCCGTGAAGCGCGGCGCCCACGCCTGCTCAGCCTCCCCGATATGTAGTACCCATTTCGGTAGGGTCGCGCGTGAGCAAGCTGCCCCTGCCCGGCGGTGCGCTGACGGGGAGGGAGGAACAGGAGGTTCCCCATGGCCAGGACCCCTTCGGCCCGCGCGTCGGTACGCGGGTGCCAGAGCGAGATGGGCCGATGCAATTCCTGAAGGCCCCTCTCGTCACAGTCGCAATCGTGCTCGCGGGCATCGGCGTCGCCGGCTGCGCGACGTTCGTTGGCAATTCCTTCCAGGGACAGGATTTCAACGAGGTGCCCGACGCGGCGCAGGATCTCGCGGTCGCGCCGGACGGCCAGGCGATGACCGGATCGACCTGGATGGAGTCGGCGCACGATGTTCGCGCGTGGACCGCGAGCGGGACGCCCTACGGCCCGTGGCCGGGCTCGAGCGCCGGGCGCTTTCGCGAGACCGGTGGCGGCCCGCTTGCGGTGGCCGCCACCAACACCCACTTCTACGCGGCCCAGCGCATGCGGATCGTGCGCTGGGACCGCTCTACGTTCGCGTCGGACGGCCCAACCGACATCTACGAGGGCGACACGGTGACCGTCCGCTCGGGAGCAGGCAGCCTTCTGGGGATTGCCGAGTGCGGCTCCTTCATCTACGTCGTCGATCCGGGCACCGGGACGGATGCGGAGACCACCAGCCCGGCCAGTGCCAAGATCGACGCGGTGAGCGCGAGCATGACGGGCGGCGTCGTACGAAGCTGGACCGCGCCGCACGCGCGCCAGTTGACCTGTGATCGCCAAGGCAACGTCTGGGCTCTCGAGCAGGGCACCGGAACCGACGCGCCGGCGCTCGCGCGGTACTCCCCCGACGGGAGCCTGCTGGCGCGCTTCACGCTTCCCGGCTATCCGATGGACGTCGCAGCGGACCCAACCGCCGACCGACTCTGGGTTGCTGACAACTCCAGGGCGCAGCAGGTGGAGGCGTTCTCCTACGCCGGCACGCAGACGGCGACACTGGGCCAGAGCTACCTCTCGGGGCCGATGCCCGGCTTGGTCGGTCCCGGTCGGTTCGCGGGCGTGCGAGGCGTCGGGGTCGACGGCTCCGGCGATGTCTATGTCGCGGAGACTGGCGCCCCGGGTCGCGGCGCGCGGGGTTGGACCGAGATGGGGAAGCTGCTCGTGTTGTCGAAGTTCAGCCCGTCGGGAAGCGTCCTGTGGCGCCGTGAGGGCCTCGTCAAGGGCAGCGTCGGCGAGCCGAGCGGTGACCTTCAACGCTTCTACCTCGACGCGATCTCCGGCGACACAGGAGGGGACGGCTCATGGCATTACCGGGGATACACGCTCGACCCGTGGGCGAATCCGAACGATCCCCGCTACGCGAACGACCTCACATTTGACGATACGACGAGCTCGCAGGTCCGGGACTTCGGTGGGCGCCGCTATGTCTTCCAGCAGCCGGCCCACGCCGAGGGGATCGACATCTACCGGGTGGACGGCGAGATCCTGACGCCCGTCGGTCACATCGATGCCGCGAACCTGACTATCGAGGGTTCCACCACTGCCCGCCCGGGCGGACTTCCGGACAACTGCTTCGCGCGCGACTACTTCGTGCAGGGCAACGGCGACATCTGGAAGCTCTGCCAGGACGTCGGCGGGGTCTGGCGGTTCCGCCTCACGGGATTCACCTCGGACGGCGCGCCGATCTACTCGTGGAGCGCCGTCGATGTCTACCCGATGCCATCGCAGATCAGCGGCGGCAACGCCGGCCGGATCGACGTGGAGGGCGGAAGCGTCTACGTCTCGGGCAACGGTCCCGGCGAGTCGTCGGCCGACCCGGACCCGTGGCTCTGGATGGGCCGCCGGATCGTCAAGTTCCCGAGCCTGCCGACATCCTCGGGTTGGCCGGCGCCGGCGTGGAACAGGACGGTCTTCTACAACGCGAATTCGAGCTCGCGCGAAAAGCCCGTCTCCTACGAGGTCGACGGGAATCTAATCGCGGTCGGCTACCAAGCCTGCAACTACTCGTGGGGCACCGGGGGCTGCCTGCGCTTCTACAGCGCAACGACCGGGGATCAGGTCGGCTCCACGGTGTTCGCGCCGCCGCAGGACGGAAAGGTGGGCTGGCTTGACGAATTCCGACCGATCTCGTTCAAGGGCGGCCAGGTCTACGTCGAGGACGATCATCTCTCGAAGCTATGGGTGGCCCCCGCGCCGTGAAGTCACGGTGCGAGGCGGTCTCACCTCGGGGTGCGCCCGGTACCAGTCGATCGTGCGGCGCAGCCCGTCCGGCAGGTCGACCTCGGGCGCCCACCCTGTCAGCTCGCGGAGCTTGGCGGCGTCGACGAACTGGCGAGGGATGTCCCCCGGCGGGTTGCCCGTTCCCCGCATCTCCGGCTCGACCCCGGTCCCGGCGAGCCGGGCGATGAGCTCGACGACCTCGCGGACCGAGTGCGGGCGCCCCCCGCCGGCGTTGAACGCCTCGCCGCGCGCCCCGTCGCGATCGAGGGCGTGGGCGATCGCCAGGTACGCCGCCGCGGCATCGCCGACGTAGAGGAAGTCGCGCTCCGGCGAGCCGTCGGAGCGGAGCACCGGCGGGCGCCCGTCGAGCGCGGCGCAGACCGCCTCCGGGACCAGCCGGGAGAAGTTGAGGTCGCCGCCGCCGTACATGTTGGCGAACCGGGTGACGGCGATCGGGAGCCCAAAGCTCGGCCAGTAGCAGCGGGCGATGAGGTCGGCAGCGGCCTTCGAGGCCTCGTACGGCGCGGTCGGGCGAAGCGCGAAGTCCTCGCGGTAGGGGAGCTCCGAGTGGGCCCCATACGCCTTATCGGAGGAGGCGACGACGACACGCTCGACCTCCCTGGCGCGACAGGCCTCGAGCAGGTTCCAGGTCCCGCGGACGTTGGTCTCGAACGCGCGAAGCGGCGAGCCCCGCACGGTGCCGACGATCGCCTCGGCGGCGAGGTGGAAGACGGTGTCGACGCGGTGGCGGCGGAGGACGACCTGGATCGTCTCGGGGTCGCCGAGGTCCCCATCCACCTCGGCGACCTCCGATTCGATCCCGAGCAGACCGAGTGTCGACGCCCTGCCCTCCCGCGGGCAGCGGTCGAGCGAGACGACCTCGACCCCGCGCTCGAGCAGGGCCCGCGCGAGCCAGGCGCCGGCGAACCCGCGTCCTCCGGTGACGAGGGCGACCCTCATCCGCCCGCGGCCGCGCCCTGGCGCTCCCAGATCGCCCAGGGCGCGCGCCCCGCGGCCCAGAGGTCGTTGAGGACGACGGCGTCCTTGTAGGTGTCCATGCAGTCCCAGAACCCCGGGTGGCGGAAGGCCCGCAGCTCCCCCTCGGCGGCGAGCCGGCGCAGGGGCTCCTCCTCGAGGACGCTGTCGGGCTCGAGGCGATCGAGGAACGAGGGCTCGAAGCGGAAGAAGCCGCCGTTCACCCAATGGTCGAGTCTGGGCTTCTCCTCGAAGCGCAGCACCCGGCCGTCGTCGGCCACCTCGGCGATCCCGAACTGCGAGCGCGGCCGGACCACGGTCACGCTCCCGATCGCGCCGTGGTCGCGGTGAAAGCCGAACAGCGAGGCGAGGTCGATGTCTGCGACCCCGTCGGCGTAGGTGAGGCAGAACGGGCCGTCCGCCAGACGCTCGGCCGCGAGCGCCACCCGCCCGCCGGTCGGGGTATCGAGCCCGGTGTCGAGGCACTCGATCTCGACCGCCTCCGGCCAGTCGGCGGCGGCCACGAACCGCTCGATCATCTCCCCGAGGTAGCCGGTGAGCAGGAGGAACCGACGAAGGCCCTGGGCGGCGTAGATGCGGACGACGTGCCAGAGGATCGGCCGGCCGCCGATCTCTACCAGCGCCTTCGGGATCGCGTGCGTGCGCTCGACGAGCCGCGTTCCGCGGCCCCCGCACAGGATCGCCACCGGCCCGAGGCCGTCCATCGGCCAAGACGCTATCGGTGCGGATCGGGCCCGGGCTCAGCCGCCGGCCACCGCCGGCAGGATCTGGACCTCGTCGCCGTCGTCGAGCTCGGTCTCGAGGCCGTCCTGGAAGCGGATGTCCTCGCCGGAGACGTAGACGTTGACGAATCGCCGCAGGCCGCCGTCTTCGGTGATCCGCTGGCGGAGCCCGTCGTGCTGGTCGAAGACCGCGTCGAGCGCCTCGCCGACGGTGGCCCCCTCGACCTCGATCTCGTCCTCGCCGCCGGTGGCCGCGCGAAGCTGGGCCGGGATCTTGACGGTGACGGTCACGGCGCCGGAAATCTACCGAGCGCCGACCGGCAGCGGCGCCGTCGCCTCGACCTCCGTCTCGAAGGCCTCGATCGTGGGCTCGATCTCGTCCATCGCGAACGAATCGCGCGTGGCGTCGAGGGTCTTAAGACCCTCGCCGGTGATGCAGACGACGACCCGCTCCCCTGGATCGATCGCCCGCCGCTCGGCGAGGCTGGCGAGGGCCGCAACCGTGACGCCGCCGGCGGTCTCGGTGAAGATGCCGGTCGTCTCGGCCAGCAGCCGGATCGCGGCCCGGATCTCCTCGTCGGAGACGGAGTCGACGCCGCCGCCGGTGCTGCGGGCGAGGTCGAGCGCGTAGGGGCCGTCGGCGGGATCGCCGATCGCGAGGCTCTTGGCGATCGTGTCGGGGCGCTGCGGCCGGCAGGCATCCCACCCGCGGGAAAAGGCCTCGGCGACGGGCGAGCAGCCGTCCGCCTGGGCTCCGTTGAAGGTCGGCACCCGGCCCTCGACCAGCCCGAGCTCGATCCATTCGCGGATCGCGTTGCCGATCCTCGTGAACAGCGACCCGGAGGCGATCGGGCCGACGATCCGGTCGGGGAGCTGCCAGCCGAGCTGCTCGATCGTCTCGTAGGCGAGCGTCTTCGACCCCTCCGCGTAGTAGGGGCGGAGGTTGACGTTGACGAACGCCCAGGGCCGCGCCTCGCAGAGCTCGGTGCAGAGCCGGTTGACGTCGTCGTAGCTCCCCCGGATCCCGACCAGCCGCGGGCCGTAGACGGAGGTCGCGAGCAGCTTCTGCTCCTCGAGGTCGGCCGGCACGAACACGAACGAGCGCAGGCCGCAGGCCGCGGCATGGGCGGCGACGGCGTTGGCGAGGTTGCCGGTCGACGCGCAGGCGACCACCTCGAAGCCGAGCTCGCGGGCCTTGGTGATCGCCACCGTCACCACCCGGTCCTTGAACGAGTGGGTGGGGTTGGCGGCGTCGTTCTTGATCCACACCTCGCCGAGGCCGAGCTCGCGCGCGAGCCGGTCGGCCCGCACCAGCGGCGTCAGCCCCGGCTCGAGCGAGTGACGCCAGCTCGGTGGGCGCTCCGAAAACGGCAGGAAATCGGCGTAGCGCCAGATCCCTGGCGAGCCGGCCTGGATCCGCCGGCGCGCCTCGTCGGGATCGAGGCCCGAATGGTCGTAGGCGACCTCGAGCGGTCCGAAGCACTCCTCGCAGACATACCGCGCGTCCAGCGCGTAGGCGGCCCCGCATTCCTTGCACCGCAAGCCCTCGAGCGCCATCTAGATCGTTCCCCTCGCTTTCGGCATTTGATCCTGAAAAAAAACCTCTGCCTGGTTCGCGAGCAGAGGTCCCGGAGGGGCTCCAACTCACATCTCCCAGGCTCTCGACCTGCTGGAATTGGCACCTTCCCGCGACCGCTAGGCCTCTGGGGGGTTGCCGGGGCTTCATCGGGCCAGTCCCTCCGCCCCTCTCGATGTGGTGGCTATGTGGCCGCCGAAGATAACAGGGTTGCGGTTGGCGCTCTCCGGCGGGGTACTCTTGTCCCATGTTCAGCGAGATGAGCGATCAGGCGGCCGCCGATGCCGAGCCTTCCGAAGCCGAGGCTGCGCCGCGGCACCCGCGGCGAGCTCATCTCGCCGCCTGAGCCGCAGCAGCGCGAGCCAAACGTCCAGACGGTCAGCGCCGACGGGTTTCGGTGGATCAACATCGAGCGCCCGACGCCGCTCGAATGCGCCTGGCTCGAGGAGCACTTCGACTTCCATGCCCTCGACTTCGAGGACGTCCTCTCGCGGAACCAGCGGCCGAAGATCGACGAGTACCCCGACTACCTGTTCATCGTGCTCCACTTCCCCGTCTTCGACCGCGCGGTCGGGCGGCTCGGGACCGGTGAGCTCGACTTCTTCGTCGGCCGCGACTACGTGGTCACCCTCCCCAACCAGCCGCTCCAGCCGGTCTCGTACCTGTTCGAGCGCTGCCGTGCGAAGCCCGAGCTCCGCGAGCAGCTCTTCGCTCGTGGCTCCGGCTACCTGCTCTACCGGATCGTCGACGACGCCTTCGACTACTGCTTTCCGATGCTGCGCAAGATCGGCAACAAGCTCGACGCGCTCGAGGACGAGATCTTCGAGGGCCGCGGCGAGGACGTCGTCCGCGACATCTCGAACGTCAAGCAGGAGATCATCAACTTCCGCAAGGTGATCCGCCCGCAGCGGACGGTGCTCCGCGATCTCGAGAACGCGAAGCAGAGCTTCCTCGCCCCGGCGGGCGGCGAGCTCGAGATCTACTTCGACGACATCGCCGACTCGCACGAGCGGATCTGGGACATGCTCGAGAACTACAAGGAGGTCATCGAGGGCCTCGAGGACACGAACGAGTCGGTGATCTCGCACCGCCTCAACGACGTGCTCCGCGTGCTGACGGTGATCAGCGTCGTCTTCCTGCCGCTGACGCTGATCGCGAGCATCTTCGGGATGAACGTCCGCGTTCCGGACGAGGGCCAGATCGCGGGCTTCTGGATCATCCTCGGGGCGATGGTCGTCCTGCTGATCGGGATGATCGCGTTCTTCCGACGCCGCGGCTGGCTCTGACAGACTCCGCCGGTGTGGCCAGCGAACGGATCTGGGCGCCGTGGCGTCTCGAGTACGTGAAGGACGCCTCGAAGGACTCCGGGGACGAGTGCCTGTTCTGCGTCGCGGCCGCCGACGATGATGACGAGGCGAATCTCATCGTCCATCGCGGTCGTCGCTGCTTCGTGATCCTCAACAAGTATCCGTACACGAACGGGCACCTGATGGTCGCCCCGTTCGACCATCTGGCGACGATCCAGGCGCTCGACGAGGCGACGGCGACCGAGATGATGTCCCTCGCCCAGCGGTCGATCGAGATCCTCGAGGACCGCTACACGCCGCACGGCTACAACGTCGGCTTCAACCAGGGCCGTGTCGCGGGGGCCGGCGTCGAGCACCACATCCACATGCACGTCGTGCCGCGCTGGGGCGGCGACACCAATTTCATGCCCGTCCTCGCCGACACCAGGGTGATGCCACAGACGCTCGAGCAGAGCTACGAGGCGCTCGCCGGCGGCTTCGAGCGATAGGGCCCGTGTCCGTACCGGCCGGGATATTCAAGGCCTACGACGTCCGCGGGCTGTACGGCTCGGAGATGGACGGGGACGTCGCCTACGCCCTCGGCCGGGCCTTTGCCCGCGTCCTCGGCCGCCTGCGCGAGAAGCCGCCGGGCGAGCTCCGAGTCGGGCTCGGCCGGGACATGCGGATCCAGGCGCCGGAGATGGCCGCCGGGGTTCGGGACGGGCTCGCCGACGAGGGCGCCGCCGTCCTCGACGCCGGGATGATCGCGACCGAGATGCTCTACTTCCTCGTCGGCTCGCGCGAGCTCGACGGCGGGGCGATGGTGACCGCCTCGCACAACCCAAAGGCCTACACCGGGGTGAAGCTGGTCCGCGAGGGCGCGCTGGCGCTCTCGGGCGAGACCGGGATCGGGCAGGTCCGGGCCGAGATCGAGGCAGGGCTCCCCGACCCGCCGGGCGGCGGCGCGGTCGAGGAGATCGACGTCTACGACGAGTTCCAGCGCCATGCCCTGCGCTTGATCGACGCGGGCCTGGTGCGGCCGCTGCGGCTCGTCGTCGACGGCGGCAACGGGATGGCGGGGCCGATGGTCGGGCCGCTGCTCGATCGGCTCGGCCTCCACCCCACCGCCACCTACTGGACGCCGGACGGCGAGTTCCCCGACCACGAACCGAACCCGCTGCTTCCGGAGAACCGGGCCTTCATCGTCGAGCGCGTCCGCGCCGAGGGGGCCGACCTCGGGATCGCCTGGGACGGCGACGCCGACCGCTGCTTCTTCATCGACGACCGCGGCGACTTCGTCGACGGCGACTTCCTCACCGCGCTGCTCGCCGAGCGGATCCTCGCCAAGCGGCCGGGCTCGATGATCCTCTACGACGTCCGTGCGAGCCGCGCGGTCCCGGACACCGTCGCCGCCCACGGCGGGCGCTCGCAGATCGCTCGCGTCGGCCACGCGTTCATGAAGCGGGCGATGCGCGAGTACGAAGCGGCGTTCGCCGGCGAGGTCTCCGGCCACTACTACTTCCGCGATTTCTGGTGCGCCGACTCGGGGACGATCCCCGCGCTGCTGGTCCTCGAGCTGCTCTCGGTCGAGGGCCGGCCGCTGTCGGAGCTGGTCGGCGAACTTCGCGCGCGCTACTTCATCTCCGGCGAGATCAATTCCGAGGTCGCCGATCAGGAGGGCAAGATGCGCGAGCTCGCGCAGCGCTACGACGACGGTGAGGTGAGTTGGCTCGACGGGGTCTCGGTCGACTACGCGGACTGGCACTTCA
Source organism: Actinomycetota bacterium (assembly GCA_046732395.1). GTDB lineage: Bacteria > Actinomycetota > Thermoleophilia > Solirubrobacterales > 70-9 > JAWVFM01. The sequence goes on from JBKPNB010000224.1 coordinate 18,108, forward strand.
ACGTCCGGCCCTCGAACACCGAGCCGCTGCTCCGGCTGAACCTGGAGTCGCTGGTGTCGAGGGAGGACATGGAGCGGAAGCGGGACGAGGTGCTCGAGCTGATCCGCTCGTGAGCGAGCAGCGAGCAGCGAGCAACGAGCAACATCGGGCCCAAGCGCTGCTGGCTGCCTGCTGCCTGCTGCTTGCCCGATGAACCACCCACCTCTGAGCCCTGGCCAGGCTCTGGAGTGGGCCCGCGATGCGGGCATTCACCTGCTTCGCATCCCCACGCCGTTCGCCGTCGGGCGGGTCAACTGCTACCTGATCGAGGACGATCCGCTGACGCTCGTCGACACCGGCCCGAACTCGGGCAAGGCGCTCGACGAGCTCGAGCGCCAGATCGACGACCTCGGCCACGCCATCTCCGACCTCGAGCTGGTGATCCTCACCCACCAGCACATCGACCACCTGGGGCTGGTGGAGATCATCGCCGAGCGCTCGGGCGCCGAGGTGGCCGCGATCGACGCGGTCGTCAGGTTCGTCGCCAACTACGCCGAGGACGCCGAGGCCGACGATCGCTTCGCGGCCGAGCTGATGATCCGAAACGGGATCCCGGAGGACGTGGTGATCGCGCTGCGAAGCGTCTCGCGGAGCTTCCGAGCCTGGGGCGCGCACGCGAACGTGACCCGCCCGCTCCGCGACGGCGACGAGCTTCGCTTCGCCGGGCGGGCGCTCGAGGTTCAGCACCGCCCGGGGCACTCGCCGTCCGACACCCTGTTCTGGGACGCCGACCGTCGGATCCTGATCGCCGCCGACCACCTCCTCGCACACATCTCGTCAAATCCGCTGCTCTCGCGTCCGCTCGACGGATCGGACCGTCGCCGCCGGGCCCTCCTCGACTACCTCGCCTCCCTGGCGCGGACCCGCGAGCTGCCGGCGGAGATCGTCCTCACCGGCCACGGCGACCCGGTCACCGATCACCGGAGGCTGATCGACGAGCGCTTCGACCATCACCGCGGTCGGGCGGAGAAGATCCGGGGCTTGATCGCCGACCGCCCGCTGAGCGCCTACGAGATCGCCCAGGAGCTGTGGGGGAACGTCGCGGTGACCCAGGCGTTCCTGACCCTGTCGGAGGTGATCGGACATCTCGACCTGCTGATCGACGACGGCCGCGCCCGTGAGGTCGACGACGGCGAGGTGGTTCGATTCGCCGCCAACGGGGAGAATGCGGGCGAGTGACGACGGCCGCCCCCTCCACCGCATCCCCCGCCGCGCCGTCCGAGCCCGCCGCGGCTGGCCCCCCGGCGCCGGCCCGTCCGCGCAAGAAGCGGATGCTGGTCATCGTCAACCCCTACGCCACCACGGTCTCGGACCGCCTCAAGCACCTCGTCGTCTACGCCCTCCAGGGGCGGTACGAGGTCGAGGCGGTGGCGACCGAGGCGCGCAGCCACGCCACCGAGATCGGCCGCGAGGCGTGCGGCGGCTACGAGGTGGTCGTCGCGTTCGGCGGCGACGGGACGCTGAACGAGGTGGCGAACGGCGTCGCGGGCACGGACATCCCTGTCACCGTACTTCCCGGCGGCTCGACGAACGTCGTCTGCCGGACGCTCGGTATCCCGAACGACGTCGTCGACGCCACCGAGCACCTGCTCGCACTCGCCGACGACTTCCGCCCCCGCAGGGTCGATCTCGGGGTGGCCAACGGCCGCCGCTTCGTCTTCGCCTGCGGTGCCGGACTCGACGCCACGGCCGCCCAGCGGGTCGACGCCCACCCGCGGCTCAAGGCCCGCGCCGGCCGCTGGTTCTACACCTACTCCGCGGTCTCCGGCTTCTACCGCGCATACCTCCGCGACCCGGTCCGGCTCCGGCTCGAGGCCGAGGACCGGGCCGTGGAGGGGATCACCGCGGTCGCCCAGAACTCCGACCCCTACACCTACTTCGGGCGCCAGCCGGTGCGGATCTGCGACGGCGTCGCGCTCGAGACCGGGACGCTGTCGCTGGCGATGCTCCGCCGGGCGGCGCAGCGCGACGTGCCGACGATCATGCTCCGGGCGCTCACCGACCGGATGGCGATCACCGGCCACCGCCAGATCGAGCACTTCGGGGGGATCACGGAGGCGCGGATCGACTCCGTCTCGGTCGGGGCGGACGGCGAGCTGCGCGAATTCCCGGTCGAGCTCGACGGCGACTACGTCGGCGAGGAGACCGAGCTCGAGCTCGGGATCGAGCCGCGGGGGCTCACCGTGGTCGCCTAGTGCCGCGTCCACCAATGCAATCCCGCTTTTGGCGAGCGAAAGCCGAGCATGGCAAGGACGCAGGGAACCCAGGTAGCAGCGCTACCTGGGCGACCGAGGACGCCGCCAGGCGAAGGCTTGCAGCCGCCAAAACGGGGGTGCATTGGTTGACGGGGCACTAGCGGTGATCGAGGAGGACTGCGCGTTCTGCGCGGTCATCGCCGGCGGCGGGGACGCCCACGTCGTCTTCGAGGACGAGATCTCGCTCGCCTTCCTCGACAACCGCCCGCTGTTCCCGGGGCACGTCCTGCTCGTCCCCAGGGCTCATCACGAGGCGATCTGGGACCTTCCCGACGAGCTCGTCGGTCCGCTGTTCCTGAACGCCCGGCTGCTGGCGGTCGCGGTCCGCGACGCGATGGACTCGGCGGGGGCGTTCGTCGCCGCCAACAACATCGTCAGCCAGTCGGTCCCCCACTTCCACGTCCACGTCGTCCCGCGGAACCGCAGGGACGGCCTGCGCGGGTTCTTCTGGCCGCGGCGCAAGTACGCGAGCGAGGCGGAGGCGGAGGCCGCCGCCGAGGCGGTGAGGGAGGCGGTGACGCGCCTCTTGCGCTAGCGCCCTCCGCGCCGAGCGTCGACTGCGTCACGCATGCGATGACGGAGTCGACACTCGGTGGTTCGGCGGGCCGCACTGGCCCGCCATCGCCGCCTCCCCACCCGCTACTCGGTCGGCGTCACGCGGTAGGCGTCGAACACCGAGTCGATGTTCCGCAGGCGGACCACGCAGTGGCGGAGCTGATCGGTGTCGCCGACCTCGACCACGAACCGGTTGCGGACCATCGGGTGCTTGGTCGTGCAGCGAGCCTCGAGGATGTTCGCCCCGGCCTCGGCGAAGGTCCGGGTGAGGTCCTCGAGGAGGCGCGTCCGGTCGTAGGCGTCGACCTGGAGCTCGACCCGATAGGAGGAGACGTTGTCGCCGTCCCAGGACACCTCGGTGAAGCGCTCGGGCGCCTTGCGCAGGGCCTGGACGTTACGGCAGTCCTCGCGGTGGATGGTGATCCCGCGCCCGAGCGAGACGTAGCCGACGATGTCGTCGCCGGGCACCGGGCGGCAGCACTTGGCGAGGCGGATGACGACGTCGTCGACGCCCTTCACCTTGATCCCGTAGGTCGAGGCGTCCTGGGTTCGCCGCTGGCGCTCGTCGCGGCCCTGGAGGACGCCCTCCAGCCGCGACTCGGTCTCGTCGCCGGCGACCGCCTCGCCCTGCTTGAGCCGTTGCATCAGCTTGTTGACCGCGGTCTTCGGCGAGATCTTGCGCTGGCCGACGGCGATGTAGAAGTCGTCCGCCTTGCGGAAGCCCATCTCCCGGGTGACGTCGGCGAGCAGCGGCGATCCAGCGATCCGCTGCGGCGGCAGTCCGCGCTTTCGCAACTCCCCCTGGAGCTCCTCGCGACCGCGCCGCTCGGCGTCCTCGCGGCGCTCGCGGGTGAGGAAGGCCCTGATCTTGTTGCGGGCCCGGGTGGTGCGGACGACGGCCAGCCAGTCGCGCGACGGCCCCCGCTCGCGCTTGGCGGTGAGGATCTCGACGATGTCGCCCGAGCGCAGCTGGTAGTGGAGCGGGACGATCTTGCCGTTCACCTTGGCCCCGACGCAACGGTGGCCGACGTCGGTGTGCACGGCGTAGGCGAAGTCGAGCGGGGTCGAGCCGGCCGAGAGGTTCTTGACCTCTCCCCTGGGCGTGAACACGAAGACCTCGTCCTCGAACAGGTCGACCTTGAGCTGCTCGAGGAACTCGGTCGGATCCTGATCGGAGTCGGCCTCGACGAGCTGGCGAAGCCAGGTCATCTTGTCGCGTTCGGGGTCGCCCCCGACCGCGCCGCCGGCGCGGCCGCCCTCCTTGTAGAGGACGTGGGCGGCGATCCCGTACTCGGCGAGCTCGTGCATGTCGGCGGTCCGGACCTGAATCTCGAGCGGGCGCCCCTCGGGACCGATCACCGTCGTGTGCAGCGCCTGGTAGAGGTTCAGCTTCGGGGTGGCGATGAAGTCCTTGAACCGCCCCGGGAGCGGCTTCCAGATCGAGTGGATGACGCCGATCGCCCCGTAGCAGTCCTTGATCGAGGAGACGATCACCCGCATCGCCGTCAGGTCGTAGATCTCGTTGAACTCCCGACCCTTCTTCGTCATCTTCGAGTAGATCGAGTAGAAGTGCTTGGCGCGACCGGAGATGTCGGCCTCGACGCCGAGCCTGCCGAGCTCGGCGTGCAGGAACTCACCCGCCTCGTCTACGTAGCGCTCGCGCTCGATCCGCTGCTGGGCGACGAGCTTCTTGATCTCGTCGTACTTGCGCGGATGGAGGCGCTGGAACGCGAGGTCCTCGAGCTCCCACTTGATCGCGTGGATCCCGAGCCGGTGCGCGAGCGGGGCGTAGATCTCGAGCGTCTCGCGCGCCTTCTCGATCTGCTTCTGCTTTGGCAGCGCCGACAGGGTGCGCATGTTGTGGAGGCGGTCGGCGAGCTTGATGAGGATGACCCGGACGTCCGTGGCCATCGCCACCATCATCTTCCGGTAGTTCTCGGCCTGCTTCTCGTCGCGGCTCTGGAAGGTGATTCCGGTGAGCTTGGTGACGCCGTCGACGAGGGTCGCGATGACCTCGCCGAACTGCTCGCGGACCTCGGCCAGGTTCGCGCTCGTGTCCTCGACCGTGTCGTGGAGGAGCGCCGCGCCGAGCGTCTCGGTGTCGAGGCGGAGGCCGGCGCAGATCTTCGCCACCTCGACCGGGTGGGTGATGAAGTCCTCGCCCGAGCGTCGCTGCTGGTCGCGGTGGCGCTCGCAGGCGAAGGCGAAGGCCCGCTCGACGGTCTCGGCGTCGACCGGGAGCCGGACTCCGTCGCTGTGCTCGGAGACCACCGCGAGCAGGTCGCCGAGTAGCGCCCGCTCGTCGGTCTCCAGCCCCTTGGTGAGCTCGGTGAGGGGCGCGATCGGCCGCTTGCGCCCGCGGCGGGCGCCGACCCGGGTGTGGCCGTCGTCCGCCAGCTGGGCCGGCGCGGTCGACGCCCGCTTCGGCTTCAGCTCGCTTGTCGTTGGCTCAGGAATCGGATGCCCTCCTGCGAGCGCGCGCGATACGCGGCGTACACCGGCGAGCGCTCGAGCTCGCTCGTAGGTGAGGATACGACCCTGAGTGCGCGATCGCGACCGGATACGGTTGCGGCCAGCCCGACGTCGAGCAGCACCCGCAGGCAGCGTGCGGCGGCCTCGGGCGCGCGCTCGTGGGGCCCGGGGCCGCTGAGGGCGGCCCGCGCCGTACCGGGCGCGACCTCGTCCTCGCCGCCGTCGCGGAGCGCTCGGTAGACGGCCACCAGCACCGCCCGGGTCGGCCATTCGGCCTCGTGGGCGCGGCAGGCGAGGTCGACGTGGGCCTCGCTCCAGAGCAGATGAAGGAACCCGGGGCCGCGCTCGAGAAGGCGGGCGAAGTCCGGAGCCGGGGGCGGGTCGACTGCGACGACCTGCTCGAACCGGCAGGCGAGCGCCGGATCGGCGGCGAGAGCGCCCCAGTCGGCGAGGACGACGCCGCCTTCCTCGAGCACCGCCGCGACGGCGCCCCTCACCGAGCGGCCGGCAAGCCGGGCGGACGCGACCGCCACGCGGCCGCCGCCGAAC
>JBKPNB010000225.1:0-6290 GCA_046732395.1 Actinomycetota bacterium
GCCGCTACGAGAACCGCTTTCGCACCTTCCCCGCGTCCGGCGAGCCGGCCCCGCTCTCATTCGCCGCGATCGGTGACTTCGGCGTCGGGCTCTTCGACCGCGGCGGCGACGGCGCCCGCCAGCTCCACCTCGCGCGGGCGCTGGAGCGGGCGGTCGACAGCCGCGGTATTCGCCTCCTCCTCAGCACCGGTGACAACGTCTACCTCGGTCCCGAGGGGACGCCGGCCGGCACCGGCAACGAGGACGACGACTGGTACTCGAGCTTCTACCAGCCCTACCGCTACGTGCTGAACCGCGTCCCGTTTTTCCCGACGGTCGGAAACCACGACGCCGGAGACACCGAGAGCTCCGACGATCGTGACCAGCTCGCCGACAACCTGTTCCTGGACGTCCGCTTCCGGCACCGGGCGCGGGAGGGGCGGGCGTCGCTCGACCCCGGGCTCTTCTATCGCCTGCGGTTCGGATCGCTGGTGGAGTTCGTCTGCATCGACTCCTCGTTCGCGAACGAGCTCGAGGTCGAGCACTACTTCGACGACCGCGAGCACGCGGAGTGGGTGCGCGACGCGCTGGGATCGACGAACGGCGCCCCGCCGCGCTGGCGCATTCCCTTCTCCCACCACCCGCCGTTCTGCGCGGGCCCGGAGCATGGGCCGACGAAGGGGATGGTCGACCGCCTCGTGCCGCTGTTCGAGGACGGTGGCGTGCGGCTCGTGCTGAGCGGCCACGAGCACAACTTCCAGCGCTCGGTGGTAAACGGCATCGACTACGTGATCAGCGGGGCCGGCGGGAAGCTTCGCCGCGAGCCACCCACCGCGTTCGAGGCCGCCGGCACCCGCGAATGGGCGGCGGCCGGGCACTTCCTGGTAGCGGAGGCCGACGAGGAGCGGATCGTGATCCATCCCGTCGGCGACGTCCGCGAGGACGGCGGGCTCGAGCTGATCGAGCGGCGGGACCCCGGCGGCGGCCGGGTTCGGGGACCGATCGAGGTCAGCTGACGCTAGTTGTCGTCGCCCTCCTCGCCCGGCTCACGATCCTCCGTGCGGATGTCCTCGCTCACCCGCTCCTTGAACGGCTTCAGCTTCTCGAACAGCTCAGCGGGCGGCACCTCGTCGTGCGGCTCGCTCTCGCCGACGAGCCACGGCGCGGCCTCGACCGCGGTCCGCCAGGCCGCCTCCTCGACCTCGCTCGCAGGCGGAGGGTCCTCCTCCTCGGCGGCGACCTCGATCGCGTCGAGGTAGACGTTCGTGTAGCGGCCTCGCTTCTGCTCGTGGAACTCGATCCGCGCCCGCCTGCCCTCGAGCCGAAGCGCGGCCTCGCCGATCTGCTCGCGGAAGGTCGTGTACTTGTTGCCGTTCTCGTCGCGGACGACATACCGAGTGTTGCCGCCGCGCGTCTCGACCGTTTCAACCTCGGAGACCGATACCACCGCGTCCGCCATGGACTCCGGTTACCCGCAGAACCGAGGAAACCCTCGGCCGCCTCGTGCCGCGGGCCCATCCGCGGCTTGACAGCAGGGGCGAAGGTCGAAGAGGATCGCGGGATCGGTTAACCGGCCGGAGGCCGTCGGATCTCCGGCCCGAAGGAGGGAGTCCGCATGCGGACCTTGAGGCGGTGTCGGCCGTCCGCAGCGATGGTCGTCGCCTTGGTCGCGCTGTTCGTCGCGATCGGCGGCATCAGCTGGGCGGCGGCGACGATCGGCACCAAGGACATCAAGAACGGCGCAGTGACGAAGAGGAAGCTGCACAAAAACGCGGTCACCAACGGCAAGATCAAGAACGCCGCGGTGAGCGGCTCGAAGATCAGGAACGGCGTGGTCAACGGCTCGAAGCTCAAGGCCGGAGCCGTCTCGCGAACGGCACTGAGGGGCGATCAACGCACGCTTTGGGCGGCGGTTCAGTCGAATGGAACGATCGCCGACCAGTCGGGCGGCATTACGGTTGTCGCGCACGGCGGCGGCAGCTATGAGGTCGACTTCGGCCAGGATGTGTCGGGTCGAGCGCTCGTCGCCACCGGGGTGAACGCCAGGGTGATCGCGGACGCGATCCTGTGCAACGGGGGGACGGGCGTCGGGACCGACTGCAGCCCGACGGCGCCCAACGACAGCGAGCACGTATTCGTCAACACCGCCCTGGCCGCCGTGGCCCCGGCGGTGACGACGAACCTGCCCTTCTACGTGGCGGCGCTTCCGCACTAGGTCGCACCGAGCAGCGCGGGGGCGAAGATCAGAAAAGAGAGGGCCGGCCCGAAGGCCGGCCCTCTCCGTCTCGATGGTTGCTGGTTCTACGGCGTCGGATCCGCGTAGGCCCCACCGAAGATGTCGGTGTTGCCGAACCGCGCCGGGCAATCCTGCTCGGGCGCCGGCACCGGCACGCTCGCCCCGGTCACGAGGGACATTCGGTAGGCGTCGATCGCCGGGCAGTCGCGCGCCCGGCGGACGTCGTTCCACACCGCCGCGCCGTAGTCGTTCGTCGCCACGGCGTAGACGTAGTCGCCGAGGAACTCGTCGGTGAGCGCGTTCGCGCTCGCCGCCCGGGCGTCACCCTTGGCGCCGCGGTTGAGCTCCGTGAACGAGCCGACGGCCCCGCCCGATGCGACGTCGGCGTGCTTGACGACGCCGACCAGCGGTCGGGGCCTGCTGGTGTCGTGCTGGTAGCGGCGCAGGAACGCGTTGTAGACCAGGTACACGTCCTGCCCGTCGGGCGAGATCGCGGCGGCGGAGTAGAACCCCCGGTCGCCGGCGCTCTCGACCTCCCGCGGGTCGCTCCAGGTGCTCCCGCCGTCGGTCGAGGTGGTGAACATCACGTGCTCGTGGTTGAGGCCGTCGCGGCCGTCGACCCATGTGAGCACGATCTCGTTCGTCGCCCCCGCGCCCGTCGGCGCGCCGTTGGCGATGTCGATGCTCGGCGCGTCGGAGAGGTCATCCCGGGCGCCGGTGATGCCGTCCATCTCGTTCCGGCCCTGGACCGGGTCGAAGATCCCGGTATGGACGACCTGGAACAGCCGCCGCGGATCGGTGAACGTCTGGCCGCCGTCGTCCGAGGTGGCCATGTAGATCCCGTTCTGCTTCAGCTTCTGGTTCCAGCCGAGCCAGAGCACGTAGACGGTGCCGTCGCTGGCGGTGCGAATCGTGCACCCGCTGGCGCCGCTCAGGACGCCCCACTTGCCCGAGGCCGAGCCCGGGATGCCCGCGACCTGATGCTTGATCCAGCTGTCGCCGCCGTCGGTGGACGTGGCGACGATCAGGTCGTGCGCCGCGGAGCCCGCGCTCGGGCCGCCGCGGTAGTTGCCGAAGCAGACGTACGCGTTGCCGAAGTGCGGGCTCGACTCCGCGTTGTCCGCCCAGATCTGCTCCTTGTCGGCGAACGCCGCCCCGCCGCTGCCCGGGATCACAACCGGGTCCATCCAGGCCCGCTTGTGGCCGCTCGCCGCGGAGGCCGCTTTGTCGGTCCGCGAGACGCCGATCCCCTCGACGCCCTTGAAGGCGAAGTCCTTCCGCTTGGCGCCGAAGTTCGAGGTCAGGTTCGCGTAGTAGAGGCGCGAGCCGTTCGCCCACGAGAATTTGCCATGCCGGTTCGGCACCGGGCCGAACGCGAGGGCCGGGTCGCCGTCGGAGACGAGACCGTTCTCGTAGTACCACGGAAGCGTGCCGATCTTGCCGCCCTGGTCGGGCGTCAGCGGATCACAGGGCGGATCGCTATCGCCCACCTGCCCCAGGCAGGTGCGGGCGCTGAAGCCCGAATAGGTCGGCTGCATCCAGCTCGACCCGGCGTCGAGCGAGAACGAAAGGCCCGACGTGCCGACACCCGGGGTGAACGGACAGGTCGTGTCGTCGCCGGCGTTGCACGCCTCGAGGTCGATGTTGTCGTTGGCGCCCTGCACCAGCACGCTCGGGTCGAACTGATTGACCGCGAGCGCGGGTTCGTTCTGCTTGTTCTGCGAAAACGGATGCGTCGGGCTGCCGACGGAAATGAGCGTGTCGCTCGCCGCCGCCGGCGCGGCCCAGACGAAAGCCGCAAGCGCGCTCGCGACGAGCGCGAAGCTGATTCTCCTCATCCTTCCTCCTTGACCCAGGCCCCTGCCCGGTCATCGGTTGCGGATCCGGATTTTTAACACGTCGCGCCCCAATACGTCAGGGGCCTTCGGCTGCTCCGAATCGCGCATATTCGGCACCCGACTTGGCCTGAGTGGCGAGGCGACCGCCCCTCGCCCGGGGAAGCCGTGTTCGTCCGCCGCGGGTGCGTTACTTGACGCCGGCGAGAACGAGACCCGCGCCGGCGGGAGGAGGACGAGAGCGATGAACGACCCGACTGACGCCACCACCGCGGAACCGACCGCGATCACGGTGTTCGAGCACCACGACGCCGACGGCGCCACCCTCGACGTGGCGGTGGTGGGTCCGCGCAAGTGGCTGTTCCTGACCGTTGAGGAGGCGCGCGACCTCGGCAACGAACTCCTCGACGCGGCCGAGATCGCCGAGGCGTGCAGCCGAGAGTCCGACGTTCCGCTGCGTACGCGCTAGCTGCGGGCCTTCCGCCGGCGATCACGAGCGATGTGTTACGATATATCGCGTTATCTCACGATAGGAGAAGAGAATGCCTCGCTCACGACGCTTCCGCGACCCCCGCTTCTACGACCCCCGCTTTCACGGAGGAGGAGGAGAAGCACAGCGCTACCGGCGCCACCGCCACGGACGCGGGGGCCGGCGCGCCGCGCGCGGCGACGTCCGGGCGGCGATCCTCGCCCTCCTCGCCGAGGAACCGATGCACGGCTACGAGATGATCAAAGAGATCGAGGAGCGCACCGGCGGCGTCTGGAACCCGAGCGCTGGCTCGATCTACCCCACGCTCCAGATGCTCGAGGACCAAGGCCTCGTCCGCGGCACCGAGAGCGAGGGGCGCCGGAGCTTCGAGCTCACCGATGCCGGCCGCGAGGAGGCCGAGGGTCGATCCGGTCCGCCCCCCTGGGAGGAGGTTCGCACCGGGGCCGGCGACGAGACGCGTCGACTCGGCGAGGCGATCAAGCAGCTCCACCACACCTTCCCGCAGGTCTTCCGGGCCGCCGACGACGACCAGCGCAGGCGCGTCGTCGAGCTCCTCGACGAAACGCGCAGAAGGATCTACGCGATCCTCTCCGAGTCCGAGTAGCGCCCCGTAAGGAGCGCTCAGTCGGAGACCTGGGTGAAGGCGATCGTGTTCCCGTCGGGATCCGTGGTCCAGGCGGCCCTCAGCGGGCCCGCCTCGAAGACGCCCCGTTCGTCGGTCTTGAGGCCGGGCTGGTCGTACTGCTCGAAGACCACGCCCCGCGACGCGAGCTCATCCATCGTCTCGTCGAGGTCATCGACGTACCAGCCCGCGAGCGTCGCGGCGGACTTCCCGGCGTTCTCCGGCGTCAGGTAGACGAAGACGCCGCTTCCCTGCGCGCACGGATAGTGCACGCCGACTTCCTCCCGCTCGCCGGGAACGAGCCCGAGCTGGCGCTCGTAGAAATGCCTCGCCCTGTCGAGGTCGGACACCGCAAGCGCCGCCTCGACCCGGCAATCGCTCAATCCCATTTGACGGAGGCTATCTCGGCGGCGGCCGAGTCGTCCGAGCGCGCGATCCTTCCCTGGAGCCGAGATACTGAGCGACGAATGTCGCGGGAGAACGTCGAGCTCGTCCGCGCGGCCTATCACGCCGTGGTGGAGGAGGACTGGGACGCGGCAGCACCGATGTTCATCCCGGACGCGGAGTTCCGTGGCACGGTCGGCGGCGTCGAGCCTGCAATCGTCCAGCGCGGACTCGAGCAATTCAGAAAAACCCAGGACGAGGACCTGGAGGCCTGGGATGAGCGCCGGTTCGAGCCCGAGCGGTTCATCGCGGCCGGCGACCGTGTTGTCGTGCTGCAGCGCGAGTTCCGGCGTGGACGAGGGAGCGGGATCGAGGTTGAGGCCAGGACGGCAGTCGTCTTTGACGTCCGCAATGGGCAGGTGGTCGGCGTCCAGGGCTTCATGGATCGATCCGCGGCCCTCGAAGCCGCCGGGATTCGGGGCTCGCCGCCGATGACGAGACCGGCCTGATCGTCCCGGACAGCGAGCGTGCTCAGGCTCGCAGGGCGATCTCGTCGTCGGCGCGGGCCACGAGGAATGGGTCGTTGGTCGCGCAGATGACTGTGAGCCCGGCGGCGGCGGACTCGGCGAGCGCGTCGGCGACGGCGGCGGCGTTCAGCTCGTCGAGGCGCGAGGTCGGCTCGTCGACGATCAAAAGGCCGTTGGCGGAGGCGACGGCGCGGGCGGTCGCAGCCCGCTGCTGCTC
>JBKPNB010000226.1:0-4759 GCA_046732395.1 Actinomycetota bacterium
CGCGTTCCCAGCGGTCTCCGAGCTCGCGCAGGTAGGGCAGGACGACATCGCTCAGCAGCGTGTCCACGGTCGCCATGGCGAGCAGCCGGTCAAGGATCTCCTGCGCCCGCGGCTCGTCGAACCGGTCTAGCGCCCCGGCCAGGTCGTCGCGCATCGCCGCAGGATCCAGCGCAGCCGGAGCCGCTTCCTCGCCGACAACCCCGCGCAACGCCATGGCAGCCGCTTCGGCAGCGGCCACCCCTTCGGCGAGGTGCTGTCTCATCAGACGCACGCGCTCCACATCGGCCGGCGAGTAGAGGCGGAGGCCGCCGCTTGAGCGTAAGGGGCGAAGGAGCCCGTAGCGGCGTTCCCACGCGCGCAACAGCTCGGGGCTCACCCCCGCGCGCTTGCTGAGCTCCCCGATGCGCAGGACCCCGTCGCTCGTCATACGGGAACTATACATGACATGTACAACTCCTTGACAAGCGCGCCCGTATCCCCTACCTTCCATGCATGTACAAGCTCTATACAAAGGATGAACAATGAGACGTCTTGACACCGTCGCCGCGGCACTGCTCATCGTCGGTGGGCTCAACTGGGGTCTCGTCGCGATCGCCGAGTTCGATCTCGTCGCCTGGATCTTCGGCGAGGACTTCGGCACGACGAACGCGGCCAGCCGGATCGTCTACGGGCTCGTGGGGCTCGCCGCTGTGTATGGCATCGCCGTGCTGGCCGCCCGTCGCCGGCCGACTGGGGCCCATCAGGCGGCGCCGGCCCCACGCTAGGACCGCGAAGGCCGCCGTCGCCGTCGGCCGTCGCGCATCACGTCAATCACCGCGGCCTGCTGCTGCAACCGCACACGCAGCCGCACATCAGACAGGAGACTCGAGCATGAGGTCAATCCGCAGGATGTTCACCATCGCAGCCGTGACCGCCGTGGCGGTCGCAGCCGTCGGTTCGTCGGCGTCCGCCAGCGTTTCATCACAGGGCCACCCCGCTCAGGCGAGCGCGAAGAAGGACATCGTCGCGACCGCGACCGCGGCCGGGACGTTCAAGACGCTCACGTCGTTGCTCACGCAGGCCGGGCTTACCGGAACGCTGCAGGGCAAGGGGTCATACACCGTCTTCGCGCCGACCGACGCGGCCTTCGCCAAGGTGCCAAAGGCGACTCTCCAGGCGCTCGGCCAGGACAAAGCGAAGCTCCGCTCGGTCCTGCTCTACCACGTCGCCAAGGGCAAGCTGACCGCGGCCAAGGTCGCGAAGCGCAGCTCGGTCAAGACGCTCAACGGCCAGTCGCTCCGAATCCGCGTCATCGGCGGCAAGGTCACCGTCGGCGGCGCGCGGGTCACCACGCCTGACGTCGTCGCCTCCAACGGGGTCATCCACGTCATCAACAAGGTGCTGATCCCGCGCTAGCGGGAGCCGCCTCATCGTCGCCCGGCGCGGCTCACCGCGCCGGGCGGCACGGTGCGTCGCAAGCCACGCTGCGCCGTCGAAGGCTGCGCTCGCGGAGATCTCTGCGCAACCGGCGAGCGTAGTCCAAGCGGTCCCATCGAAGGAGTCCCTGTATGCATCGCGAGATCGACCGCCATCGCCTCGGGGCGACGCTCTTCCTCGTCGCCGCCACCACGTCGTTCGTCCTGTCCATCATTCTATGGTTCACCGATAATCGCCAGGAAGGCGTCTTCGTCGGCCTGTGGGTGCCATCAATCCTCGCCGCCGGAGCGTTTTGGACGGTCGCGATGAGACGGGACCGCTGATGTCGCTCGATGTCGTCATCGGCCTGGTCGGCGTCATCGTGACGGTCATCGTGGTCGTTGGCATGGTCCTCATCACCCCCCGCGGAGTTGATAGCTCCCATTTCGCGGCGGAGTCGCCCGGCAGCAACGACGTCGCAGCTTCGACGCCGAGGGCGACCCAGCCCGCACGGCCCTGAGCTCGACGACCAACGCTATTCGCGGCGTCCCGAGCCGACGGACGCCCGAGGCGAAGGCAGCTATCAGACGAGACGCACAGGCGAAGCCGTCCCGCTGTCAGGCATCGCAGGTCGCATTTGACCACAAGCAGTTGGAAGCTACGCCGTGAGGACATGTCGACCGGCTCAATGAGCAGCGTGATCCGCGGAGCAACCGGCCTACGCTCCCAGCTCGGCGTGGCGACCGTGGTGCACCAAGCTCATCTATCTCGCGATCATGCGCGCCGACGCCAAGTGGCAGCGCAACCGCACCTGGACAGCGCCCCGCGCCGCCCTCAAGATCCACTTCGGAGACCGATTCCCAGGCTGACCACCACATGTCGCCTCGGCCTCACACACAGGTCGTCGGACAGTCTGCTGTCGTCTCGCGGGTGGCCCTCTCGGCGAACAGCCCAGCATCGAGCACGATGGTCTGATCGACCCGCCGGTCGCTGATCCCCCACGCGTTCAATCCCCCTCGCCGCTCAGCAAGCTCGACCAGCGTTGCGCCGACGCCGGCGAATCTGGCGCAACGGCGTGAGCCGACGGAAGCCCAGCGTCGCACCGTGCTCGACCAACAATCACCTGCTCGAGCGATCCGCCGAGCATCCAGATGCTCCGCGAGGCACTGGACGACGGCAGCGCGTCACACGCGCCGGGGGTCGTCCGAAGTGTCGGACAAGGCAACACGACCGATTGGAGGGGCGATGGCTGAACTTCAACCTTGGGGTGGCGAGGTCAAGCTTCCGCCGTTGCTTCGGTGGTTCCGGCGACGGCCCACTTCGAGCGATACGCCGGAGCGAATGCACGAGCGCCGCCAGCCGCCGCATTCCGACGTGTCGGTTCTGGAGAACGCCGATCGGGCCATCTTCGGCGCTTGGTCAGAGGGGCATCCGGGCAACCGGCGGCCCAGGCGCTGACGTGTTGCCTGCCGGCGTCGAGACGCGGGCGGCGGCAGGTCGGACGATCGCCGTCGTGGTGGCGTCCGTCCTGGCGGTGGGCTGCGGCGGCCATGAGCAGAAGGGGCAGCGCGGGGCGACGACGAAGGCCGCGCGCCCCGTCCCCGTCATCGTCGGCTCGGGCCGACTCGTGACGATCGGTGGCAAGCGCAGCCTCTTTTTGGACTGCGTGGGTTCGGGCAGCCCGACCGTGGTCCTGGAGGCCGGGTTCGGCGGCGACAGCTCCACCTGGCGCGAGGTCCAGCCACAGCTCGGGCGCACGACGCGGACCTGTGCCTACGACCGCGCCGGCCTCGGCAACAGCGTTGCGCCGCCAGGCGTGCACGACGCCCGCGACGAGATCAGCGACCTGCAGCGGCTGCTTCAGAGCGCCCGCATCGCGCCGCCCTATGTGCTCGTCGGCCACTCGTACGGCGGCCTTCTGGCGCGCCTGTTCGCGAAGGCTCACCCGAAAGAGACCGGCGGGATCGTACTCGTCGACGCGATGGGTCGCGATCAGACCCGGCGCCAGCTTGCCCGCTGGCCCAACTCGGAGGAACCGGCTTTGCGCCGCCAGGTGGCCCGCCCCGTGCGCGATGGCGTAGACCTCGCCTCTGGCGAAGCGCTCGCCGCCCATGTCCGCAGCCTGGGTGACACCCCGGCGGCGGTCATCACGGCCGGCACGCACGACGCATGGGGAAGCGCCCCGGCGGGGCTAGCTCGCGCCCTGGACCGGCAATGGCAGACGATGCAGGACGAGCTTGCCGCACTGTCCAGCGACCACGTGCACGTCGTCGCTCGGCGCAGCGATCACTTCGTGCAGGGCATCGACGGACAACCGCGCGTCGTAATCAGCGCGATAGCCGCCGTCGTCCGCGCCGCCCGCAACCGCACCCCCCTTCCACCGTGCCCCCGTCTCTACAGTGGCCCCGACGTTCGCTGCCGCAGCTAGGACAGAGCAACGGGAGCCTCCGCCCTCGAAGGCTGGCGGTCGTCGCACCGGATGAGCGTTCGCGCGCCGCGCCACGCCCCCTTTCAGGTGACTGGCGCCCGATCCCCGAGCATCCCGGCGGTTGCGCTACCGCTTCCGCGTGAACCGGGCGGTCCGGCTCGAGCGGGCGTTCGGCTCCCCTCTATCGTCCATTCCGAGAGCGAGCGAGGGATCGGCGGCACCGACGTTGATCGCTGGGTTCGTCGAGAGGGACCAGCGCATCGATCTCGAAATCGAACGGCGCCCACCACGGCGTCGCTGGAGCGCCCGGGTCTACAACGCGTGATGCGTCCTGACCCGGGGTCGTCCGGCGCGTCGGCCGACCTACGAAGCTTGTGGTGCGACCCCCGCGTCAGCGTGTGCGACGCGTTCTCGAAGCTGCCGCGCGACGATCGTCGCCGCGCGGGTGCCACCAAGCGCCCGCAAGTGCGCCAGCGCTTGCCGGAGCGCACTCTCGCTATCAGCTCCCGCGAGGCTGAGTGCGGCCTCGTACGGGCAACCCTCGCGCTCCCAGAACGCGCTGGCGCCCACCCATTTCATGTTCACCTCGGCGGCATAGGGCTCGGGCAGGTCAGCCGCCGGCGCCGCGCGGAGCCCGGCACGGTGCCGCCAGACGACGAGCTCGCCGGCCGTCCACGCGTCACAGTGCTCAGGAGCGAGGGATAGTGCCTCTGCTGTCGCCCGGTCGACTCCTGCGGCGTCGCCCTCCAGCCAGGCGAGCTCCGCGCGGGCGGCGGCGGCCGGTCCGATCCGCTGCAGCTCGCCGGAGGGCCGCGCGATCGCGAGCGCCTCATCGAGCAGATCCCGGGCACCCGATTCGCCGCGCCGGGCTCCGATCAGGCCGGTAACGACCAGGCCGAAGATTCGGGGTATGCGTGAAACCCGGGTGTGACGCAA